>CASBQH010000282.1 GCA_949127695.1 Synechococcales cyanobacterium PMM_0073 | reverse complement strand
TCGACCAGTCACCTAGCTTCACGGGGATTTCGGCCAGCGGCGGCTTTTTGGCGTCGCGCTTCTCCTCGGCCTCTTCTAAGGGCGTTAGCGTCAAGTTCAGCGAAAGCTCTACCCAAGCATTGATTCGCGCCACCTATATTCAGGTGTTTGGCCGCGAGGTCTATTCTGGGCAGCGCTCGAATCTGGCCGAAATCAAGCTGGAAAACGGCGAAATTACGGTGCGTGAGTTTGTGCGGGCGCTGGCCAAGTCAGACACCTTCCGCAAGATGTATTGGACTTCGCTCTACGTGATGAAGGCGATTGAATATATCCATCGCCGCCTGCTGGGTCGCCCTACCTATGGCCGCCAGGAAACCAACAAATACTTCGATATTGCCGCCAAGCAGGGCTTCTATGCCGTGGTGGATGCAATCCTCGACAGCCTGGAATATAGCGAAGCCTTTGGCGAAGATACCGTGCCCTACGAGCGCTACGTCACGCCTGCGGGCTTGGCGCTCCGCACCAACCGGGTCGGCAGCATTGTTGATAAGGCCAGCAAGCCGGTCGTAGAATCTGCACCTCGGTTTGTGGAGCTGGGTCAAGTCACCGAGCCGCGCTCTCAGCCGGATGTGGAGTCTCGGATTGCCCAAGGCGTCACCCGCCAGCGCGAGCAGACCAAGATCTTTAAGCTGACGACGCTGGATCCGGTACAGGTAAAAACCGTCACCCGCGCCGCCTACCGCCAGATCTTTGAGCGCGACGTGGAGCCATATGTGACGCGCAACGAGTTCTCGGCGCTGGAGAGCAAGCTGGCCAACGGCGAGATTAGCCTGAAGGGCTTTATGGAAGGGCTGGGTACGTCGAGCCTTTACATTAAAGAGTTCTACACGCCCTACCCCAACACCAAGGTGATTGAGATGGGCACCAAGCATTTCTTGGGACGCGCCCCTCAAGATCAGGCTGAAATCCGCAAGTACAACCGGATTCTGGCTTCGGAGGGCCTAGGAGCTTTCATCCGCGCCATGACGGGCACGACTGAATATGCTCAGTACTTCGGCGAGGATACGGTGCCCTATCGCCGCTTCCCCACGCTGCCTGCCGCCAACTTCCCGAACACCGACAGGCTTTACAATCAGCTGACCAAGCAAAACAAAGATGTGGTGGTACCCAGCTTTGAGCCAGCTCAGTCACGGATTGATATGGCCAAGCTGCCGCTCACCCAGCAGGCTATGGCAACTGCTAGCGCAAAAAAGCCGAGTGAGCTGGTGGGAGTAGGTCGTTCCTCCAGCTCTAGTCTTGACCTTGAAACCAGCACTCAGCGCCCGCCTGCTCGGATCTACCGGCTGCTGCCTTTGGCGAGCCGATCTGATCAAGCCGAGATTATCCAGGCGATCTATGCCCAGGTCATGGAAATCCAGGGCGAAATCCCTGCTGAGCTAAGGCAAATTGGTCTAGAGTCTCGGCTGACCAGCGGTGCTTCGGTGCGCGAATGCGTCCGGGCACTGGCCTGCTCTGATGCCTACCAGCAGCGCTATGGCCAAGGCTCCAGCGCGATTGAACTGCTGTTCCGGCATCTGCTGGGGCGCAAACCGACTGCGGCTGAGCAGCTTGAGCCAGCAGATAGCCTGAAGCTGGCCGTAGATCGGCTCCTAGATAGCGCTGAATATGCCCGCTACTTTGGCGAAGATGTGGTTCCCTACTGCCGGGAACTTTAGCCCTTAACCTGATATCAACCTTCTGACATGAGCGACGGCTCAGTCTCCAAGTCCCTCAATCACGCGATTGGGGGACTTTTTTAGCTCTCCCATGATGCGCGCTCTTACTGAATACATTGCTCAACTGCTTCAGGAGTCTGAAATAGCTGTTGTCCAAGAGCCAATGTGAAAATGCCGATTTCAGCGTGGTCTTTTCTGCTTAGGTTTATATAGTTGCAACTGCAACATCTCTCCAAGTTTCTCGTTCAACTGCTGTGTATGCTCTGTCCCTAGCTTGCCTAATCTCCTGATGACCAGTTGCTTGGTTAAAGTTGCTACACGAGTTGTTCTAATTTTGGAAGGGAGCTGTAACCCTATGCTGGAAAATCCCGGATCTGTCAACAGGATAGGAATATCTTCTGCTGATAGTTGATTGATGTTTTGAGAAGTGATTGCACAGAGCATGACATCATCCCCGATCGGATTGAACCAGAGGATAACAGCAGGTCGAAGTTTAGTTTGACTCAGATCGCTGAACGGGAAATTGACCAATACGACATCCCCTTTCCTTACCATTCAATGGCTTCCCCGTCTTTAATCGTGTAGATATCTGGCTCATCATGCCAAAAATCAAACGATCCACCTTCATTACATAGCTGCATAAGTTCAGGAATAGACAGTTCAGGAATAGACAGTTCGCGAAGTTCCTTAACAAGTCGTTTTTTAAACAATTTGCGTTCAGCAAGAGAAAGCGATTGAATCAAGAGTTCAGGAAGTTCCTCAACCAGGCGTTTTTCAAGAAACTGGCGCTCGGCAGGAGGAAGCGATCGAATCAGTTGAATAATTGATTCGACCATCTGAGTATTAGCAGAACTATGACTTACTTCTGGGTTCATGCTGACTTACTCCTAGATCCTGCTGCTTATGTGAATCCTGCTTACTTAAACAAGCCTTGCTTCAGCAACCAGCTTTTGTCTTCATAGAGCATTAAGCTTGTCAATGCCATTTTACTGCTGAGGTCTTAATTGCTATTATCTCGACTCTTTAGAAAAAATAGTCAGATTTAGCCAGAAAAAAGAGGCCAGCTTTGCCAACCTCCTGCTCAATATGCTCCAAATATCTCAGTCAAACAAATTAGCCGAATCGACCGCTGACGTAGTCTTGCGTTGACTTCTCTCTGGGTGCATTGAAGACACTCTCAGTCTTCTCATATTCAACCAAGTAGCCAAATCGGCTGCCGCCCTCTGCCGCCTCAGCGTTGAAGAAGCCCGTGTAGTCGGCCACCCGTGAAGCTTGTTGCATGTTATGCGTCACAATAATGATGGTAAAGCGCTGCTTTAGCTCATGCATTAAGTCCTCGACCCGCAGCGTCGAAATCGGGTCAAGCGCCGAGCAGGGTTCGTCCATCAAAATCACCTCTGGCTCAATTGCAATGGTGCGGGCAATGCAAAGCCGCTGCTGCTGACCGCCAGAGAGCGCCAGTCCGCTCTGCTTCAGCTTGTCCTTAGTCTCGTCCCACAGAGCCGCGCTGCGGAGTGAGCGCTCAACCAGCTCATCCATGTCGCCCTTATAGCCATTCACCCGCGCCCCGAAGGCGATATTTTCGTAGATCGATTTGGGGAATGGGTTGGGGCGCTGAAACACCATGCCAATCCGCCGCCGCACCTCAACCGGGTCTACTTTGGGATCGTAAAGATCGTTATTTTGGTAGGCGATCTTACCCGTGACGCGGGCGCTAGGAATCAGGTCATTCAGGCGGTTGTAGCAGCGCAGCAGCGTACTCTTGCCGCAGCCAGAAGGGCCAATGAAGGCCACGACCTTGTTCTTGGGAATATCCAGGTAAACATTCCGTACCGCCTCAAAGGCACCGTAGTACACCGAAACGTTTTCGGTTCTGAGCACGATATCTTCAGATTGCGTCGCTTGGGGCGCAGCAGGTCGAGTGGAAGGATTCGTCATGGCAGGAAAGGGGGTAAATGATCGCTAAGGGAATGAAAGCAGGATTAATAGATTTTGCGAGCTGTCAAAGTCCGCGCCAGAATGCTGACAAACATGATCAGCACCACGATAATGAGCGCCGCCGCCCAGGCCAAGGAGTTCTGGTTGGCGTAGGGGGCAATCGCAAAGTTGTAGATCAGCACCGACAGCGTGGCAATTGGCTCGCTCAGGCTTCTGGCCTGAAACTGGCTAAACAGCGCCGTAAACAGCAGCGGCGCAGTCTCTCCCGCAGCTCGCGCTAGCGCCAGCGTCACGCCCGTGGCAATAAACGGCAGCGTTGCGGGCAAAATCACGCTGGTGACGCCCTGAAAGTTGGTGGCTCCAATCCCGACCAATCCCTGACGCACTTCGCTCGGAATTGACTTCAGCCCTTCTTCTGCGGTGCGGATAATAATTGGCATCATCAGCACAGAGAGCGCCACGCCGCCCGCAATCGCCGAGAAATTGCCCATCGTCAGCACGACAATTCCGTAGGCGAACAGCCCCGCAATAATCGATGGAACGCCGCTGAGTACGTTGGTACAGAACCGGACAAACTGAGAGAGCTTGTTGCCCCGCCCAAACTCGACGGTGTAGATGGCGGTCAGAACTCCAAACGGAACGCTGAGCAAAGCGCCAATTGTGCAGGTGATGATGGTTCCCATGATCGCGTTGCTAAATCCACCGCCCTCGACCAGCGGCGGCGGCGGTAGCTCAGTAAAAACCGACGGAAAGTTGAGAAACAGTCGGCTGAGGCCGTTCTTCAGCAGCATGAAAAGGATCGACCCCAAGGGCAAAATCGCAATCCCGACGCAGGCGACGACTAGCCCCGTCATCAGCTTGCCGAAGTTCTTGCGTGCAGCTGTCACCTCAGAGTCAAAGCCGCCAGACGTAATATCTTGAATTTTATCAGATTGGTTTAGAGTCATGAGAGCTTCTGGGAAAGGGGACAAAACTGGAGTGATCAGCAGTGATCAGCGCAGAGTGGCTCAATGTCAGCTTCATAGGCAGCTCTATTCAACCTGCTGGAAACGATTGACAATCACCTCGGCCAGCATATTGACGATTAGCGTCATCACCATCAGGATCAGCGCCTGATAGAACAGAGCTGACTTTTGCAGGCCGCTAGCCTCCCCAAACTGGTTGGCAATCATCGCTGAAATCGTCGAAGCAGGCGCAAATAGCGAAATGTTGATCCGGTTGGCGTTGCCAATTAGCATCGCGGCTGCCATTGTTTCGCCCAATGCCCGACCCAGCGCCAGCATCACCGAACCAATAATCCCCGACAGTGCCGAAGGCACCAGCACCCGCGTCAGCGTTTCCCAGCGCGTCGCTCCCAACCCATAGGCTCCCTGGCGCAGCTCTGGTGCTACCGACAGCAGCGAATCCCGCGAGATTGCAATAATCGTCGGCAAAATCATGATCGCCAGCACCATCGCCGTGGTAAACATCTGGCGCGTGCTGGGCGGCGTCGAAAACAGCGGAATCCAACCAAATACCCGGTGGATGCCTTGCAGGAAGGGCAGAATGAACGGCACAAATACAAAGATCCCCCACATGCCGTAGACCACGCTGGGAACCGCTGCGAGCAGCTCTACCAAAAGACCCAGCGGCGTCTGCACTTTGGTCGGCAAAAAGTTTTCGCTCAAGAAGACTGCCACCCCAACGCCCAGCGGCACGGCAAACAGCAGTGCGATGATCGCGCTGATAATGGTGCCTGCAATCTGCGGCAGCGCCCCGAAAGCGTCGTTAACCGGGTTCCAGCTCGTGCTGAACAGAAAGCCGATGTTGAACTTGACAATCGCTGGAAAAGCAATTGAGAGCAGCGACCAGGCAATCCAGAGCAGGATAAACCCGACTCCCAGCGCCGTCGCTACTGTCAGCCAGTAGAAAATCTGGTCTACGAGCCGCACCGGATTAAATTTCTGAGAAGACTCAATCAGAGTCTCTGATTTAGCAATCGTTTGCGAAGTCATGGTTAAGTTTCGGCAGGGGGGGTAACAGAAGGTTGAGCGGCATAGTTAAAGCTCAGGAAAAGCGCCCGCCTTGTTGAATGGCCAACATTCAAAAGTCAGCGGCTTTAGGCTATGGCTCTGACAGAAATCTAGCAACTTAATTGAAAAATCACAGTCTTCTGCCCTACAACAGCGCGGGAAGGATCAAACCATCCCTCCCGCAGACTGCTAGCTTGATCTATTTGATCTGAGCGACCCGATCGTTCACTTTGGTTGCCAAGCTAGGCTCAATCGGAATATAGCCCAGCTCGGTGGCCGATGCCTTACCATCTGTGAGCGACCAGCCAATCACGCTGCTCAGTGCCTCACGCTTGGCTGCATCTTTGTACTCAGGGTAGAGCAGCAGCCAGGTCAGGGTCGAAATTGGGTAGGCTGCGGCGTTTTTGGAGTCAGGCACTTGCAGCGCAAAGTCAGCCGGTACCGTCTCACCTTCAAATGCCGCCGCCCCAGATTCAGGCGTTGGGGTAATCATCTTGCCAGATGCGTTTTCAATCGCCGCCATCTTCAAGCCGTTTTCTCTGGCATAGGAGAACTCGGTGTAGCCAATTGCACCGGGCGTTTGCTGCACCTGAGCCGTAATGCCCTCGTTGCCCTTCGCGCCTGTACCCACTGCCCATTCAATCGACTTGTTCACGCCTGCTGTCCAGTTGGGACAGGCGGTCTCCAGGTGGTTGGTGAAGGCAAAGGTGGTGCCGCTGCCGTCTGAGCGATGCACGAAGTTGATTTTGGAGTCAGGCAGGGTAACGCCAGAGTTGGCCGAGGCAATCGCCGGGTCGTTCCACTGGGTAATTTCGCCCTTCACAATGCCGCAGTAGGCGTCACGGGAAAGCTTCAGCTCATCCACGCCATCCAGGTTGTAGGCAAACACGACGCTGCCTCCGGTCATTGGCACCTGGATTGGCTCAGCCCCATACTTGGCCTTAAAGGTTTCTTTGTCTTTGTCTTTCAGCGGCGCGTCCGAAGCGCCAAAATCTACCGTTCCGGCTTGGAACTGCTCAACGCCTGCGCCGCTACCCACCGACTGGTAGCTGATTTGGGTGTTAGGGTTTTGCTTGTTGTAGTCAGCAAACCAGCGCTGGTACAGCGGAGCCGGGAAGGAAGCACCTGCGCCGCTGAGTGTGACTGTACCGCCGCTGCCTGCCGCTGCCGGACTGGCAGCATCACCTGCTGCCGGAGAGGTGGCCACATCTGGGCTACTAGGAGCGCAGGAAACGGCCAAGCCCGCCGACAAAAAGGCTAGAGTTGCCACTGCCGTTTTGCGTTTGAAGCTGGATTTGAAGCTTAATAATGATGTCATACGTCTACCCAATGTGGAGAAAATTTACATGGTATGTCGCAAGTATCGTACAACCTGATCATGAAGGAAACATTGGTGAAACGGTTAACGAAAGTTTATCCTTTTCAAGAGAAAAATAGATTTCCTCAAAGCCAGCTCCTAAATCTGAAAGGAGTAGAATTTAACAGACGGCAATATCTTTAGGAACGCTCGGATGGTTTACCACATTATTTATGACGGAAACTGTAATCTCTGTGTCAATTCAGTCCAGCTGCTGGAGCAATTTGATCAAGGGCAGCAGTTTGTCTATAGCCCGATGCAGGCTACAGAGGCATTAGCGCGCTTCAACATCAGCCCGCCAGACTGCGAGCTAGGGATCATCTTGATTAAAGGCGACGATCCAGCTCAACGCTGGCAGGGCAGCTTGGCGATTGAGACGATTGCTCAGCTGCTGTCAGTTGGAGCACTGCCGCTCGGCAGGCTGTTTGTGGAAGCCTATCGGCAGCTACCCGGTGTCCAATGGACAGGAGATCGGCTTTATGAACAGGTGCGCGACCATCGCTACGGCCTGTTTGGGCAGCGGCAAAGCACTTACCAGTCGGCCTATCCAGCGGTCTCTGTTGGCTGTCAGGATGGCGGCGACGGGGGCTGTGACGAGAACAGCTCAGCCCTGCGCTAAATTCTCGCCAAATT
>CASBQH010000281.1 GCA_949127695.1 Synechococcales cyanobacterium PMM_0073 | reverse complement strand
TGCTACCCCCGACAAAAAAGCTGCCCATTGCGCCCCCAACTGCGCCGAGCAGCCCGCCGAGCAGGTGGTTGCCAAGTTCACCTGCGGCGGGCACCAGCTGATACTGCGTGGACAGGTTAAACAGCCAGCCGCCCAGAAACCCAAACGGCACCAGCCAGAAGGACATCAGCTTGGCCTGCTTGCGCGCCGGAATTTGGGGGTCAATGAAGCCAAACTCGTCGGCGGTTTGATGGCCGCTGCCCAAAATGCTGACCTGCGGCATTGCAAACCCCTGAGTTTCCAGTTCAGAATAGGCGGCTTCAGCCTGAATTCGATCAGCTAGCACCGCAATCAGATAGTTCATGAGACTCAATTTACTTAGATAACTTGCTTGAGCAACAGCCTGCCAGCCTGCTTCTAGATTACCAGGTTGCGAGGCGGCGAGTTGAGTTGGGAAACTGGCGCTGAGAAACTGGCGCTGAGAAACTGGCGCTGGGAAACTGGCGCTGGGAAACTGGCGATATGCCTGAAGCAAAATTGCGGTACAGTTTGCCTATACAAGATCTTTTGCCCATACAAGATCTATAGAGATTGAAAGCCAAGGCTAGACTATGACTGTGCCGCCCCAAAAACCAGATTTATCAAGTCAACCTGAGCCAGAAATAGGGCAGGAGCAGGCTGATCAAGATCTGGATCAAGCCAGCCTGCTGCAAGCCTTGCGGCGTAAGTCTGGCAACTGGGTGAGCTGGGGGAATGCCTGTCAGAAGCTGCAAAAGGCGGGCTTGTCGCAGCAGCAGATCTTTGAGGAAACTGGGTTTGAACCAGTTCAGCAAAACCAAGTGACGGTAGCAGCGCAGGTCTATGGGTCGCTGGTGGGCGGCGGCGCGGCTGAATCTGTGCTGGCGCGGTTTGAGCAAACGGGCAGCGATTCGCTCTATGAGCTGCGGATCTTGACCCAGCCAGAGCGAGTAGCCGCTGCCACTCTGCTGGTCGAGCGCGGCATTGACTCAGAAGGAGCGCATGAACTGGCCAAGGCGCTGAAAGAATTTCCCCGCCTGCCAGCACGTCAGCCCACTGAGTTTGCCGCCTATCCAGACGATGCCGTAGCCTATTTCTATTGGAAGCTGGCGCGACAGCAGGCGGATTTGCAGGCTCGTTCGCGGCTGATTGCCCAGGCGTTGCGGTTTGCCAAAAGCAATTCGGCGCGACAGACAGTTGAAAAGCTGCTGACTGACTTCAGCGTGACGCGCAGCCGCCCTGCCCCCAGACTGCCGATTTATCGGCAAGAGTCGGCCAGCGACCAGCCGCGAATTATGCCGGTTGCGGGCAAGCTGCCCCTGACGCCAGCCGACTTGCAGGCTGTGCCGCTGAGTGAAGCTGAAGGGGAGTTTCAGCTGGTGCGGTTTAGCGGCGCAGGTGCTTGGGTGGCGCTTCCCGGCTGGCAGGTGGTGCTGTCTGCCGAAGACCCCGTGCTGATCTTGGCCGAGGGCGACCAGCTGCCCGTCCACGAGGCGACCCAGCCCGCCTCAGGCTCAGCACCAGCAGAAGCAGTGCTGCTGCTGATTGATCGCGCCGAGCGCCAGTGGACCGAAGACAGCTACTTTGTCGTGGAACGAGCGGGGCAGATCCAGCTCGACTGGTTTGAAGCTGAGCCAGATCTGCCGCTCTTAGGCCGACTCATGCTGGTGCTGCGTCCCAAAAAAGTGCTAGATGAAAGCTACAACAAAGAGCTGTGGCAGATCGACGAGTGAGCCATAGCTAGGACTTGACTAGGACTTGCTAGGACTTGACCAAATCAGGCTGAGGCCGCAAAATCCCGTTGAGAATTGACTCTGGCCGCTGCTGATATTTCCAGGCAAAGGCGTGGCGGAAGGCGGCTTCCTGACAGAGCTGTAGCTGCTGAAAGCTGATAATATCCTGAGTCAGCAGGCTCTCATACTCAAACGGCAGCCGCATATCATGCAGCCCTGCGTTGTCAGTGCAGATTGCAATATCTACTCCAGCCTCAAAGCAGCGATCAAACACCACCTTTAGCTGCTGGAGGCTTTGCAATGTCCCAGTTTTGAGATAGGTCGTGGGGCAAACTTCTAGACATTGACCGCGTCGCGCTAGCTCTGGCAGTAGCTCTGGATGCTGGAGCGGAATCTGAATGCCGTGACCAATCCGCATCAGGTAGGGCAGCAGCTCTGGATGACAGCCATTTGGCGTTTCGTAAACATGCCCAGTTGTGTTCACCCCCAGCGAGCGCGCATAGTCATAGAGCTGGGTATATTCTGACATCCGCTCGCCGTAGTGGTTGTCGCCCCCCGCTAGATCAATGCCGCAGACATATTGCCGCATTTGCGCCGCCAGATCGACAATCGCCCGGTTCACCTCGTAGGGCAGCCGCGAATGCATACAGAGAATCTGGCTGTTGACGATTGGATATTCGCTCACCTGGCTGGCTTGGCCCACCACTTCGACAATCCGCGCCATTAGCTCAATCCGCTCAGACTGGCTCAGATGTTCGGGCGTCCGCAGATAGGGCGTGTAGCGCAGCTCTAGGTAAGCCAGATTTTCAAACACATAGGCTCCACGCATCAGTCGAAAAATGAAGTAGGGCAGCGTTGCCTCAGTCTGCACCTTCTCAACCAGCGTATGTAGCTCTAAGTATTCGTCTAGGGTATTGCGCGGACGGGTATAAAATGTTTCAAATGCCTCGTAGTTGGCAAATCGCTCCGCCGAATCAGGCTGACTTCTTTGAAAGTAGCGCCAGAGAACTCTGGGAACTACAGAACCGCCCAAATGGCGATGTAACTCTGCATATAGTGCCACTGCAACCTCTTTCTGTAAAGGAAATCTAAATTAGACAATATAGAACTGTATAGAGCTGTGAATGCAAGCGCAGGCAAATTTGGAAAACTCAGCTCTGCTGCGCCAAATGACCAGCTGACGTTTAGTTGACGTTTAGTTAAAGATAGCAAACCTGATCTAGAGACAGCAGATTTAGGGCAAAGGCTGGTTGCGCCAGCTCGCAATCGCCTCTTGCGCTGCCGCATAGTCAGAGCTGTTGGAGGGAACCAACTCACCAATTTGAATCGCCAAATCAAGTTCGTTTGCCTTGGCGCTGCTCTGAGCCAGATCCAAAATTTTCTGACTCCAGAGGCTAATCGCCTGCTGCGCCTGCTCATAGGCTGCCTGATCGCTGGGCACGAGTCGAGCCGCCGCAATCGCCTTGCTGTAGCTCTTGGCCGCATCTGCCGCATCTGCTTGACTGGCGCGTTCGGCTCGGCCTTGCGCCATATCTAAAATCAGCCGACTCCAGCGGTCGATCTGCTGCTGAGCCTCTGCATAGAGCGGCTGATCTGGCTGGATCAAGCGAGCTACTTTGACCGCATCTGCTAAATCAGAAACCTGATTTTCGGGCATGGGGCTACGCGCCCGAATCAGGGTGGCTTTGGCTTGGTTCAGCAGCTCCCGGTTCACCTGCTCTAAAAGCTGCTGCGGTGCTGTGCTGCGCTGCGCTGCCGGAATTTGCCCCAGCTGCCGGTTTGCCTCTTCGTACTGCTGCGCCTCAAATGCCGTTTGAGCAGACTGCATCAGTAGCTCTGGAGCCAGGGTATTGACTGCCGCTGGCTGTGGCGAATCAGACGGCTGGACTGGCAGATTGGTGTCGAACGGGGCGGATTGAATAGACTGGGCAGCTTGTGGCGCAATCGCTGAATTAGAAGCTGAATTAGCGTCAGCATTGATTAGACTGCCACTGTTTCGCAAAATTACGCCAAACAGCAAAATCCCGCCAATTAAGCCGCCCTGCGCCAGCAGCCGACGCCAAAAGAACTGATCGCTAAGTCCAGCTTGATCTAAGCCATCAGGAAACGTCAGCACTGCTGCATCACGGCTGGAGCGGCTGGAGATTAAATCATTGGAAATTGAGCTTTCTGTGGCCGAGCTGCCAGCCCCAGGAAAGGTTTGAGCTACTAGAGCCGCTAGCTTTTGTTGGAGTCCTGCGGCTGGCTGTAGTAGCCCAGCGGTATGGGTAACAGGTCTCTGGACAGGTCTCTGGACAGGTCTCTGGACAGGCTGCTGGACATTTTGATCAGCCTGAACGCCGTCTGTCACAGCTGGCAAACTGGGCTGGCTGGCATCACTAGGAACAAGCAGCTGATAGCACAGCTGGGCTGGGACTACAGCCTGTAAATCTTGCCGAGGCCGCCAGCATTCTGCGCTCAGCTGCGGGAGCTGTTGACTCAGCTGGCGGGCAAGCTGCTCTAGCGTCATGCAGTTGCCCCAAGCCGCAGTCAGCGCAGCGGTGAAAATGCCCTGCCGTAGCGTCAGCGGCTCATGCGAAGACTGGTCGGGCTGGCAGGAGAGCAAGACGGCTATTTCGAGCGACTGAGCTAGCCGCAAGGTTTCAGCGCCAAATCCTTGACCTGCCTCAGCCCGATTGGCATCTAGCAGCAGCAGAATATTTTGACTGGGAGTAGCTTTGAGTTGCTTCAGCAGATCGGCCATCGCCAGCCCGGTCTCGGCAGTGTTTTGCGGATCAGCTGCAATGGGCAGCAGGTAGTCTTTGCCCTGGTGTTGCAGCCCGTAGCCGCTAAAAAAGCAAATTAGCAAATCTTCTGGCTGGATCGCGGCCTGGAATCGGGCTAGCGCCGCCTGAATATTTTCCTTAGAAGGTAAGCCTGGATCGGCGGCAGTCTGCGTGATCTGATCGGCCAGCAGGCAGCATTGTCCCGCCGCAAACCCAGATTTTAGTAAGGCTTGATGCAGCAGCTCAGCGTCACGAGAGGCGTAGTGCAGAGGCGGCAGAAACCGATATTGACTGATCCCAATTTCAATTGCCCAGTAGTTTGCCATCTGTAGTTTGCGATCTTATAAGGTAGTGAGCTTGAGGATTGCTTCAATCGAGCCAAAAGATTAAGCCAAAAGCCAGAGCTTTTACCGCAATCTGGCCGCAAAATGGCCGCAAAATGGCTCGAAATTGCCATTCACAATAACACAGGGATCTGGAGCTGACGAAAATTTTTCTGAAGGAAGAATTTTGGCAACTCAGGCAATTTTTCCTGATATTTTCCGTACTATGGTGGGCAGATAGAATGACTCTAATTCATTCGCCCAATTCATTCGCCTGGAGAAGCTGTTGGAGCCGTGATCAAAACGCTTTGTTGGAGTCTAACGCTGGGGCAAGCGCTGCTTTGGGTCAGCCCAGCGCTTCTAGTAACCTCGCGGCCTGCCGTCGCCTACACTGCCGAAGATTTGCTGACCGTATATTGGCTAGCAGGCGAAGACTACACCGCTTTGGCGCGTCGGGCAGAAGCCGTGGCGCGAACTGCGGCTCAGCAGGGATTTGACACCGATATTTTGCTAACGCGAGTTGTGATTACGGTACTGGGTCAAAATGGTGGACAGGCTGCACCAATTTTAAAGCTGGACGTGGGCCGCAACGACTGGCGCAGCCGCCCTGATCCGCGCTACTGGTCTAGCTATTACCGCAGCGCCCCGGCCTTACTAGGCTTAGAAGGCGTCGCGCCAACCGGCACGCTGCAAGCTGCGCCCGGTTCATCTGTGCCCGCTGCACCCGGTTTACCTGTGCCCGCTGCGCCCGGTTCACCTGCTCCAGTCAGCCCAGCGCCTGAGGCTCTGCCAGAACCTGCACCAGCAGCGGCTCCCAGTCCGGGCAATTCACCCGGTAGTTCCACAATCCGCAGTCCAGGGCGTTCTGTGAATCAGGCTGAACCCAGTCCGTCAGGCAATCCACCTGTGATTAATTTACCCGCTCTCCCCAGCGACTCCGGAATTCCGCGCTCAATTTTGCGGTGATCTGGCCAGAAATATGCCAAATCTGGAGTCGAAAGCTTAATATAGTAAGGTTGTAAAATTCTGAAGCCATGGCAGTTCCTAAGAAGAAAACCTCTAACTCTCGCCGCAATAAGCGCAAAGCCACCTGGAAAAACAAAGCTGCCGTTGCCGCTCAAAAGGCACTCTCGCTCGGCAAATCAGTGCTGACAGGCCGCTCTACCGGATTTGTCTATCCGCAGGCTGAAGAAGACGAAGAAGAATAAGCCCAGCGCAATTGAACCTCGTTTCAAGTCCCAAACTCGCTAGGCTGCTTTTGAGCCGCCATTTGAGCCGCTTATGGTAGGCAAATTTTTCCGCAAGCCAGAGCCTGAATTGCAAGATCGTGTCCCGCCGGGGCAGCATTTGGCCAAGGGGTTTCCTGTCCTCACTTATGGGCAGCCCCCCCAGGTTGACTTAAACAGCTGGGAGCTAAAGGTTTGGGGGCTCGCCACGCCTAAGCGCTTTAGCTGGAGCGACCTCATGGCCTTGCCCCAGAGCAACTTCACCGCTGACTTTCACTGCGTCACCACTTGGTCAAAGCTAGATGTGCAGTGGACGGGCGTGAAGGTCACAGATTTTATGCAGCAGATCGAGTTTGATCCTGGCGCTATGCATGTGATGCAGCATTGCTACGGCGACTACACGACCAACATTGCGCTGGATGATCTGCTGCGCGAAGAAAACTTTTTGGCGCATAGCCTGTTTGGCGAGCCGCTACCCGTTGAGCATGGTGGCCCGCTGCGTCTGGTTGTGCCGCATCTCTATGCCTGGAAGAGCGCCAAATGGTTGAACGGCTTAGAGTTTTTGGCCGAAATGGATCTGGGCTTTTGGGAGCGCAATGGCTATCATCACCGGGGCGAGCCGTTTGCCGAAGAGCGCTACAGCACTCGTTGAGACCTTGCCCCCTCTGCGCCTATTTGCATGACCCAGCCTGAGATTGACCTGAGCCAGCTTGCGACCGAGCGCCAAAACCCCAGCACCGCAGAGATCGACCGGGTTTCGACACTAGAGATGCTGCGGCTGATCAATCAAGAAGATCAGCGCGTTGCCTTAGCGGTGGCTCAAGTCTTACCCCAGATTGCCGCAGCGGTCGATCTGATTGCAGCGCAGCTGAAGCAGGGCGGGCGGCTGTTTTATCTGGGGGCTGGCACCAGCGGCAGACTGGGCGTTCTGGATGCCTCAGAATGTCCGCCCACCTTTGGGGTTGAGCCAGATTTGGTGGTTGGGCTAATTGCGGGCGGCGACCGGGCTTTGCGCCATGCCGTAGAAGGAGCAGAAGATAGCCCAGAGGGCGCTGTTGCCGACTTGCAAGCCCAGCAGTTTGGGGCTAAGGATCTGCTGGTGGGCTTGGCCGCAAGCGGACGCACGCCTTATGTTTTGGGCGGCTTGGTCTATGCCCAGAGCCTGGGTGCCCATACGATTGCAGTTGCCTGTAGCCAAAATTCACAGATTGGCGCAGTGGCGGAGCTAATAATTGAGCCTCTCCCCGGTGCTGAAGTGATTACCGGCTCAACCCGGATGAAGGCAGGCACCGCCCAAAAGCTGGTGCTCAACATGCTCTCGACTGGAGCGATGGTTAAGCTGGGCAAAGTCTATGGCAACTTGATGGTCGATGTGCGAGCTTCTAATCACAAGCTGGTTGAGCGCTGCAAGCAGATTCTCTCTGCCGCAACTGGCCTGTCGCGCCCAGAGGCTGAAGCGCTGCTAGAAGCTACCGACTATGATGTGAAGCTGGCCATTCTGCTCCAAAAAACAGGCTTACCCTTGACGGAAGCAAAGCTGCTGCTGTTGCAGGCTGAAGGCTATTTGCAGCAGGCCATTGATCAAGCCAGCGATCTAGCCTAGATCAGCCTGCTCAGATTTCACCTGCACTATTGGCGCTGCTTCTTGCGAGTAATTTGCAAATAGCGAGATTCTGGACTATGGTAGGAATAGTCTGGAGACGAAGCAATGCTCCTAAAGCTGCCTGTAAAGCTGATCAGGTTAGATTAAACTTAATCATAATTTATATTAATTGTGATTAATTGTGATGCGCGTCTGTTTCTGTCCGCCAGATCGCCAGACCAGAGATTAAGTCAAAGAATTAAGCCATGAGTAAACAGAACAACAGCTCGGCATTTCAGCTACGCGGTCAGTTTTTAGGCTTTGCGACTCCAGGTGCCGAGTCCATGCGGCTGGCCACCCCAACGGGTGAAGTGACCGTTAAGCTAGCTAAAGCGCTGCGTCCCGCGCTAAACCGCGATCTGGCGCTGGGGGATTGGGTAGAAGCCAGCGGCTCCCAAAAGCCAGATCATAGCGGCGAGATCAAACTAAAGGCCGAGCGCGTTTTGACAGTAGCTCAATCTCCAAATGCAGTTGCGCTGGCTCCGGCCACCCCAGTCGCCCAACTCAACTCCAGACGCAAGGCAGAAATTCTGGTTTGCCAAAAATCAGACTGCTGCAAGCTGGGCGGCAAAGCCCTGATCCAAGAATTGCAGGCCGAGCTAGCCGAACGTGGCCTGAACGATCTGCAAGTTCGAGGCACAGGCTGCATGAAGCGCTGCAAGGCTGGCCCCAACCTGGTAATGCCAGATAAATCGCGCTACAGCCGCATCCAGGCTAGAGACGTAGCCGCTGTGCTCGACCAGAAATTTCCAGGTTCATCGCCAGCCGCCGCAGAGCTGGCCAGCTAGAGTCGCTGCAATCAGCAGATATTTCCCTAAAGCAAAGCGGCGCAGTCAAAAAAAACTGCGCCGCTTTGTTGGCTGCAAGTCTGAGTCTACTTGCCCAGCACCTGCTCCTTCAGCGAACCAAATTCGCTCGCCAGCTGCTCACGGGTAGATGCCTTGAGCAGATAACGCCAGACAAACCAGGCCGAATAGCCCATCCCAATTAGCTCAAACAGCGACGAGAACAGCGGCAGATCGTTGATTGCTCCCAGCACTGCCAGCAGCAGCTTGACGGCAATCAGCGACGCAATAATCATGCCGATTGTAATAATTGGGCGCTTGTACTCGCCAAAGAAATCAGATAAATAGGCAGGCAGATCAGCGATGAAATCAGATACTTTTGCGCCAATCTCCTGCCACTGGTCATCCGTCGAGATTGTATTTAAACTGACCGACGTGTCAGGGCTAATTTTGACGGTGACACTATCTGCTTGATCTTGTTGCACTTCAGGCTCCATCATGACACCTTAAAATACTCTAAACGACAGTTGCTGGCCGTAAAGCATACCCCATAAACGGAGTAAAACTCGCCAAAAGATGTTCCTAACTTTTTAGCACCGCTTTGCAAATTATGGCGATGGGTCAGAGAACATATAGACACTAAAGCAGTCTGGGATGAATTGCAAGGAATCTTTGCAGATCTCAGTCTATGGCAGCAGATGGATCTTGGAGATTGGGGAGGGTGAAGTAAGGCAG
>CASBQH010000280.1 GCA_949127695.1 Synechococcales cyanobacterium PMM_0073 | reverse complement strand
GGCGACGGGTTAGCTTCTTGTTGGCTTTCCAACGGCCAGATCCGCACCGTCTGGTCTTCGCTGCCGCTGGCGAGGTATTTGCCATCTGGGCTAAAGGTGACTGACCAGACCCAGCCGCGATGCCCTTCCAGCGATCGGACGCATTCACCGCTAGCCAGATCCCAGAGCCGAATCATCCGGTCACTGCTGCCGCTGGCCAAAGTTTTGCCATCTGGGCTAAAGGCCACCGACCGCACCCCCTGCAAATGCTGCTTCAGGGTGCCTACCAGCGTTCTAGTCGCCAGATCCCAGAGCTGAATGGTTCGATCATCACTGCCGCTGGCCAGAGTTTTGCCGTCTGGACTGAAGGCGACCGACCGCACTAGCCTAATATGAGTTGCCAATTCGCAGAGCAGACTGCCCGTTTCTACGTCCCACAACCGCACGATCTTATCTTCACCCCCGCTGGCTAGCTGCCGACTGTCTGGGCTAAAAGCCACCGAACGCAGCCAGCTCGTATGGCTCCGTAGCACTCTCAGGCACTGCCCAGTCTCCACAGCCCAGAGCCGGATTGTTTTGTCTTCGCTGCCGCTGGCCAAATATCTGCCGTCCGGGCTAAAGGCGACCGAGCGCACCCAGTCTTCATGCCCTTGCCAAGTCGCAATCTGCTCGCCAGTCTCCACGCTCCAGAGCCGCACATGGCCATCAGTATCGCCCATTGCCAGCAGCTTGCCGTCTGGGCGAAAGGCGATGGACAGAATGCTGCCGAGCTTCTCAGCAAAGATCGAGTCAGCCAGATCGGCTCCGCTGAAGTTAACGCGATGCAGCCGCATGTCTTTGAGGTAAGCCTGCCGCACGGTTAGTTTAGAAAAATCGCAGTCGTTGACGGGTAAACCCAGCTGCCAGAGCAGATTCAGCGTATTGCCTGCCGCATATCCGGGTCGCAGCGGAGCCTGCTGCTGGAGCGCTATTCGCTCTAGCAGCACCTGCTTCAGCCGCTCCTCTTGGTCGAATATCGCCAGCAGCCGTCGCAGCAGGGGCTGGAGCAATCCTCGGATCTGCCGCTCGCGGATGTAGTCCTTCGCCTTCGCCTTGATCAGCGCATGGCCATTAAATCGCTGTAAATGCCCAGTGCGAATCTCTTCGGCCATTTTCTCGATCAGCCGCTCAGCCAGATATTCCATTACCACAGGCTGGAGTGAGAACAGCGCCCGATCGCGCTCCACCAGCGAACGCCGCCCTAGCGATTCTAGAGCTTCCAGCAAGCGCGGCTGAGCCACGCTGGGCACCAGATCCGCCCGCAGCTCGGCGATTGCAACAGGCTCACGGTAAATGGCAAGCCAATAGAGAATATCGCGCTCCCGCTTCGAGAGCCGATTTACCTGCGCTTCGAGCAGATTGCGGATATCGCCAAATACAGCGGTTCCCTGCGCCAAGAAATCGCTGACGCTGCCGCCAAACAGCTCTTGAATTGTCACAACTGCAATCTTCAGCGCCAGCGGATTGCCACTATAAAGCTCTACCAGCTTTGGCCAGTCGGGTTCAGCTTCGGCAGATGCGCCGCGCGCCCGTAAAAAGCTGCTGGCCTCACCGCCTCTTAGCCCTTGCAGATGAAACGCCTGGACTTTTTGCCCCTCTAGGGCAGTAAATTCCTGCGTCTTTTCGGCACTGGTAATGACCAAACAGCTCTGGTGATCAGACTGGGCAACTTGGGTGAGCAGGTCGCTATAGTCCAGGTAGCCGTCTTGATAGCGCCCTGCCAGCTCATCGCTTCGCAAAATACTTTCCGCCCCGTCTAGCACCAGCAGGCAGCGCCGATGCTGCATTTGCAGCAGCAGCCTGTCCAGCAGATCAGCTGTGTCCTGAAGCTGGCTCAGCTGATCGGGCTGCTCTACCAGATTATGCAGCAAGTCTTTTAACAGCTCTTTCAAGGGCGGCGCATGTCTGAGCGAGCGCCGAATGACTTGGTCAAAGTCATGATAGACCTGCTTGGCAAGTTTGATTGAGAGCGCGGTTTTGCCCATGCCGCCCAGCCCAATGATTTCGACTAACCGACAGCGCTCACCCAAAACCAGCGCCTCCAGGTCGGCCAACTCCTTAGCCCGACCGTAGAAAGCATCAACCTCTATCAAGCCATCATCCGGTCGTTTGGTCAGATGAGCTGCCTCGATCGGCTGCTGTGCCTGCATCAGCGCCTGCTGAAGCTTGGCGAGTTTTCCTGGCCCTTTGCCGGCAATCCCAAATTTACGGTAAACCTCGCCTAAACGCTTGCGGGCAGCGGCAGCATCGATATTTAGATCAGCGGCAATCACCGACATTGGCTTGCCCGTAATCGCGCGATGCAAAACCTCAAACTCTGTCTCAGAGACGCCTTGACGGCCAGCTAACTCTTGCAGGATTTCTGGGGTAATCACAGATTGTTAGCTCACAGTGCGAAAGGGCAAAAGCGAGTCTTAAACCAAATTCTGACCTCTGCCAAATTTCGGCATTCGATCCAGCACCAGACAGTTATAGCATGAAATCACATATGTGATATCCGACCCTCGGCTTTAGCTAAAGACTTATCAAACACCTCACACTAAAATCACTAAATTCTCACAAAGGCTTGCTATTCTCACAAAAGTGAGATAACTTAAATGGTATCTCTCAGTTCAAGCTAAAAATCTTCCCGGTCAGCAATTTTTAAGATCTACGGTTGAGCGGACTGACGGTGAGGTGTGAGACTGCATTGCGCGTGAAGCTGATTTGAGAGGTACTGCATCGCTCTGATTTTGCAGTGGCTTGAGGAGTCTCACTAGATGATCAGTGAGGTGGATTCAATGGATTTAGAGGAAGTCAAATAGGCTCAATGCTGTGTTCAAGCAGCAAACTTCAACCCGTTCTTTATCAAAGCAGGTGTCATCTTGAGTACCCTATTTTCTCCATTCTATTCTCAACTGTTGCCGCAGCCCGCTCATGGGACTGTCGATCGATTAATTAGCGTTGGTCAAACTGGGCGCGTCAAATATCGCGGTACCTACTGGTCAGCCCAGCTCTATCAGCCTGAATATGGCCGCAGTATTCCGACTGGAGCTCCCGTTCAGATTATGGCAATTCGCGGGATTACCTTGCTGGTTACGCCCATTGCTTGAGGATTTAGTTGAGGATTTACTTGAGGTTTACTTGAGGTTTACTTGAGGTTTACTTGAGGATGAAAACCATGATTGGAAGACCGACAGAACATCGATGGTTGATGAAAGTTGCCGGGATCTTGCTGAAATACTATTTTCTAGCCTGGTTTTGCTTCACTGTACTTTGTTTAATGCTGACAGGTTTAGGGGCGGTTCACCTGATTGGCTTCTTGCTCGTCACAGTGGGGCTGTTGCTGGGTCGCCTCGCAATTTTCTTGTTCTGCTTTTTGGCGATTGCGATGATTGCAGAAGCCTGGAGATACTGGTAGGTTCTAGCTCTAGCTAGAAGTACACAGCCTATAGATAGTAACGTAACTTTAACGTAACCAGTAGCGTAACCTGAAAGCTGATAGAAGCTGGCTAGAACTAGGGGTCAGTTTGCAGCGTTTGGGGCTGTAGATAGACCATCATTTGCTCTAGACCGCGCTGAATTCGGCGGGTGACGGTCATCGGGCTGACGCCAATCCGCTCGGCCACTTCTTTGCGAGACATATCGTTGAAGAAGACAAACTCAATTGCCGCTCTGGTTTTATCTTCCAGCTGATTTAAGGCGCGCTGGAGCTGCTGGCGATCTTCTTCGAGCGACTGGAGCACCTGGTAGTGCATATCTGGCAGGGTTTCGCCCAGCGTAATCGAAGAATCAACCTGATGGCTCACCGTGGCGTCAAGGCTGAGCGGCAGGCGATTTTTGACTGCCATTCTAATTTCGCGCCATTCATAAACCGAGATGCCCATGGCTTCGGCTACTTGGCTATCGCTGGGCTGCTGGCCTAGCTCTTTGATCAGCGCCATCTGCACTCTCTGACCTTCTTTTTGCAGGTCTTGCCAGCGGCGGGGCACTTTGACTGAGCTAGCGCGATCCCGCAGGAAATGCAGCATTTCGCCCCGAATGTAAGGCACAGCAAACGAGCTGAAGGCACAGCCTTGAGCCGGGTTGAACCGCTCAATGGCGCGAATCAAACCCATATAGCCAATCTGCTCTAGGTCTTCGTAGGGTTCGGCGCACTGATGGCTGACCCGATGGGCAATCTTACGAACCAAGCCAGCATTTAGCCGCACCAGCTTGTTGCGAAGCGCCACCGAGGGCTTTTGCTGATAGGCCACCAGCAGTTCCATACAGTCAGAGCGGAGAGAAGATTGAATAGCCGTCATGCAAATCACCTTGTATCGAATCTAGGCTTATTCTCCTCAGAGCCGCCTTTTCAAAACACGGTTATTTCACGGGAATTGAAGCAGTCGGCTTTGGCGGGTTCCGCAAAAATACTGACCAAGGCTGGGGAGAATGCTGAGTCGGCTGTCTCCCTCGCTTTGCAAATAGCACTTAACATTGGCCATGCTTTCAGCTCAGATCTCCTAGAATCAAGGCAGCAGCTTAGATTTGGCGACAACACTAGGCGCTGCTAAATGGCGCTACTAAATACTGTGACCCACTCTCAACAAGGACATTCAAGATGAGCAACACCAGCAACTTTCGAGGTGCAATTCGGGAAGCGAAAGGGCGTGCCCTCGTCGGCCCCAACGTCATTGCTAACGCGCTACCCTACCTTGGCGGCGGTTTAATTCTGACCGCACTCGGCACCTATGGCGGGCTGAGAGTGCTCCAGAGCAATCCTGCTCTATTTATGCCCACATTTATTGGGGCAATGATTGCTCAGCTCGTTTTGTTTTTTGTCGCCCAAAACGTCGCGATCAAAGGCAACAACAGTACGGCGCTACCGCTGTTGGCCACCTACAGCCTGCTGTCAGGCTACACGCTCAGCGGCATCGTCAATCTGGCGATTAGAACCGATGGCGTCGGGATTGCCGGCATCGGCATTGCGGCGTTGAGCTGCGGCATTACGTTTATTGCGGCGCGGCAAATTGGCTCGAATCTCTCGGATCAAGATGGCTTGGCGCTGGCCAAAACCGTGCAGCTTGGCATTATTGCGCTCGTGGTAGTGATGGTAGCGCAGCTGCTGTTTGCGGTGTTTGGCGTCTTCACGCCGAGCTGGCTGGAAATTGGGATTTCGGGGATTGGCGTGCTGCTGTTTGTCGGCGCGTCGGTAGTAGATTTCTACGTGCTGCCGCGCAGCTACCGCGACGACCAATATCTGCCTGCCGCGCTGTCGATGTATCTCACCTACATCAATCTGTTTGTGTTTATCTTGCGTCTGATGATTGCGCTGAATCGCGACTAGAGCGCCAAGATGACTTAATCTCAGGCTGGGCTACGGCTCAGCTTTTTTTTGGCCAGAAAATCTGGCGAGGCTAAAACCCGCAACTTCATTTACAGTGAGTAAAGGAATATGAAGCACTCTCAGCAGAGGACGGTTGATCCATGCGGGTAATTTTGATGACGGGCAAGGGCGGCGTGGGTAAAACCTCTGTGGCGGCAGCGACGGGCTTGCGCTGCGCGGAGTTGGGACATAAAACGCTGGTGCTCAGCACCGATCCGGCACATTCGCTGGCCGACAGCTTTGACATGGAGCTAGAACATGCGCCGCGTCAGGTGCGCCCGAATCTCTGGGGAGCTGAGCTAGACGCGCTGATGGAGCTAGAAGGCAACTGGGGAGCCGTGAAGCGCTATATTACACAGGTATTGCAGGCCAGAGGCTTGGAGGGCGTAGAGGCCGAAGAGTTGGCCATTTTACCCGGCATGGACGAGATTTTTAGCCTGGTGCGGATGAAGCGGCACTACGACGAAGGCGAATATGACGTGCTGATCATTGACTCTGCCCCCACCGGCACGGCGCTGCGGCTGCTCAGCCTACCCGAAGTCGCAGGCTGGTACATGCGGCGCTTTTACAAGCCGTTGCAGGCGGTTTCGACCGTGTTGCGCCCGCTAGTCGAGCCGCTATTTCGACCGATTGCCGGGTTTTCGCTACCAAATAAAGAGGTGATGGATGCACCCTATGAGTTTTATGAGCAGCTAGAAGCCCTGGAAAAAGTGCTGACCGACAATACCAAGACCTCGGTGCGGCTGGTGACAAATCCCGAAAAGATGGTGATTAAAGAATCACTGCGCGCCCATGCCTACCTCAGTCTCTATAATGTCGCCACCGATATGGTGATCGCGAATCGAATCATTCCCGATCAAGTTACCGATCCGTTCTTTCAGCGTTGGAAAGAAAATCAGCAGGAATATCGCCAGCAGATTCACGATAACTTTAGCCCTTTGCCCGTCAAAGAAGTGCCGCTCTACTCTGAGGAAATGTGCGGCTTGGCGGCGCTCGATCGGCTGAAAGAAACGCTCTATGCCGATGAAGATCCGTCGCAGGTGTACTACAAAGAAACGACGCTGCGGGTGGTGCAGGAGCAAAACCAATACAGCCTAGAGGTTTACCTGCCTGGAATCGCCAAAGATAAAGTGGAGCTGAGTAAATCAGGCGATGAGCTGAATATCAGGATCGGCAACCATCGGCGCAATTTGGTATTGCCGCAGGCGCTTGCTGCACTTCAGCCCGCTGGAGCCAAAATGGAAGAAGACTACCTGAAGATTCGCTTTGCCTCTCTTTAGGGATTTTGCCTGCCAGAATTTTGCCTGCCAGATTTCGCCATCTGGCCAAATTACCTCTACAATGCAGATTCTCAGATTTTGTGGCTGCTGATCGATATGAGCGAATCACTCGATTGGCATTGAGAATTTGAGTGCTACAATCTGGGATCTGTCCTTTCGAGGTGAGAACGCATGAGATCGGCAGAGACTGTCCCTTCAGAAGTATTGCAGCAGGTAGCCGAATACTTCAGCGTCCTGAGCGAACCGATGCGGCTGCGGCTGCTCAACCTGCTGCGAGATGGCGAAAAATGCGTCCAAGATCTGGTGGAATCGACTGAAACCAGCCAAGCCAATGTTTCAAAACACCTAAAGGTAATGCTGCAAGCCGGGATTTTGAGCCGACGCAGCGAAGGTACTTCGGCTTATTACTGCGTCTCTGACAGCCTCAGCTACGAGCTGTGCAACTTAGTCTGCGACCGCATTGCCTGCCGAATTGAGGAACAAGCTAAGCATTTTCGAGCTTTCAGCATCACGAGTCGGCAATAGCGTTGGGCTGGGTACAATTGCAGATGTCTGGAGCTTTGTCAAATTTTGCTCAGGCGTTCGCATTAACAGCTAGCTATGGCAAGTCGTTTTCTGTCCAATCGCAAACTACCGCTTCAGTTTGTTTTAGTCGCGCCGTTTGTGATTCAGCTTTTTGTAGCCGTCGGTTTGATTAGCTATTTTTCCTTTCGCAATAGTAAAGCGGCAGTCAATGATCTGGTAGATCAGCTGACGCTGCGGATCGATGATGTCGTAGATCAGCACCTAGATAGCTACCTCGAAGCTCCCGTGCGAATCACCGCAGCGACCACAGATGCAATTGATAGTGGGTTGCTGAAACCCTATGACTTAAAAGCCATTCAGCGATTTCTATGGCATCAGGCTCGCAGCTCAGCCATTACCTATGTCAACTATGGACTCAGCAACGGCGATTATGTCGGTGCAGGTGATTATTTGGGCTTTCAAAATACGATCAGTGAGACTTCAGACCGAACGCAGGGCAAGAACCATAACTATAAAACTGATGCCCAAGGCAATCCAACTCAGCTGATCGAGATCGATGACTATAGCCATTTTAATGAAAGTTGGTACAGCGAAACCATCCAGGCTAAGCGACCGCTCTGGAGCGATATTTATGTCTGGGATGATTCTTCTGGCAGTGTTTCACTTGCTGCTAGTCGCCCAGTCTACGATGCCAAACGTCAGCTGATTGGGGCTGTGGGCATAGATCTGGCGCTCTCGGACATTAGCAAGTTTCTGCGCGATTTGAGCATTAGCCCCAACGCCAGCATTTTTATCATGGAGCGCGACGGCTCGCTGATTGCCAGCTCCGGCACAGAACCAGTCGTTAAAACAGTCAATCAGAAAGTTCAGCGGCTGAACGCCCTGCAAAGCTCAGATCCGCTGGTGCAGGCAACCGCTCAGCAGATTCAGCAGGCCGCAGGCAGCTTTGACAAAATTCAGGCCGATCAGCAGTTTGAGTTTGAGCTGGATGGCGAGCGGCAGTATGTGCGGGTGACGCCTTGGCAAGACAAGCTGGGGCTAGACTGGCTGGTAGTGGTGCGGCTCCCCGAAAGCGACTTTGTGGCGCAGATCAATCAAAATGCCCGGACAACGCTGCTGCTCTGCATGGCGGCTCTGGCAACAGCAGTTTTGACCGGGCTTTGGACGACAAGGCGGATCGCTCGACCGATTCAGCAGCTGAATCAAGCCAGTCAGGCAATTGCCGCAGGCGAACTCGCCCAAAGCGTCAAGCCCAGCCGCGTCCGCGAACTCAGCTCGCTGGCTAGTTCGTTTAACCAGATGGCCGAACAGCTGCGCGATTCGTTTGCAGCGCTGGAGGAGAGCAATACCGCGCTCGAAGATCGCGTGGAAGAACGCACCGCCGAGCTGAGCAGCACGCTGCAAGAGCTTAAACAAATGCAGTCACAGCTAGTCCAGACTGAAAAAATGTCGAGCTTAGGGCAGATGGTGGCGGGCGTGGCGCATGAAATTAATAACCCAGTCAACTTTATTCACGGCAACCTTGCTTACGCTGAGCAATATAGCCAAGAGCTGCTGAGACTGATCGACCTATACGCTAAACATTATCCTGATCCAGATGCCGAAATTACTGCCGAAATGGAAGCAATCGACCTGGAATTTCTGCGCCAGGATCTAAACAAGCTGCATCACTCAATGGAGGTCGGCACCGATCGTATCCGCGAGATTGTGCTGTCGCTCCGCAATTTCTCCCGGCTGGATGAGGCGGGCGTCAAAGCGGTTGATCTGCATGAAGGCATCGACAATACGCTGCTGATTCTAGAGAGTCGGCTCAAGGCTAAGCCTGAGCGTCCGGCCATTTTAGTCAGCAAAGACTATGGCCAGCTGCCGCCAGTGGAATGCTATGCCGGACAGCTAAATCAGGTCTTTATGAACCTGCTGACCAATGCCCTAGATGCGCTAGATGAATTTGACGCGTTGCGCTCGGCTGAGCAAATTGCCGCCAGCCCCAGCGCCATTCAGATCCAAACGCGCTACGCCAACGGCTGGGTAGAAATTTGGATTGCCGACAATGGCGCGGGCATACCAGCCGCAGTGCAGGCGCGTTTATTTGATCCTTTTTTCACTACCAAGCCCGTCGGTCAAGGTACCGGACTAGGGCTTTCCATCAGCTATCAGATCATCACCGAGAAGCATGGCGGTCAGCTCAGCGGTCTCTCGGCTCCGGGCGAAGGCGCAACCTTCGTGATCAAAATTCCGGTAGAGCAGGAACCTAAAGCGGAAAGTTTTGCTCAAACGCAGTTC
>CASBQH010000279.1 GCA_949127695.1 Synechococcales cyanobacterium PMM_0073 | reverse complement strand
GACTTGGGCATGGCTGGACAACAACCGAGGACTGACGCGAGACTACGAGCGCCTGCCAGAGCATCACGAGGGAATGGTTTACATTGCGATGATCCGATTGATGCTGCGTCGATTGACCCAGAACCAGAAACGGTGGAAGCAAGATGATGCTTAACACTTATTTATAAACACTCTCTTATGCATCAAAGGTAGTACAAAGGATCACCTTAACAGGGGTAGAGCATAAACCCAGGTTCTTCCATCTGCGTGAAAATCAGGCCAAATCCAGCCACGCTCAGCAGTAAGAATTTAGATAGGTCATCAGGGCAAAGATAGTGCCAGACAATCCAGCCCAGATAGAGATAGATTCCCAATCCCAGCAGCCCCAAATCACCCCATAGCCCAGCCCAGCCAAAAAACGGCGAAAACATGGTTGACTCCATCGCAATCCAGTTTTGATAGACCGCCGTCCAGATCTCGCCGCTGAGCGGATGAACCGTTGCGCCCAAAGGCCCCAAAATGTTCCAGTTTTCCTTCAGCAGCCAGCCGCCCAGTCGCCCCACCGTATGACCAGGCCCCAACCCCAGCAGCCAGTTGAACGGCGAGCTATAGTAGGCTGGAATCATTTTGAAAGGCGCGGTTTTAATCTGGGTGGCGACGCCATCTGGACCATAGGCTCCTTGCTTCTCTGCGTAGTTTTTAAAAGCGGCCAGGAACTCAAAGTCCAGGTTCTGCACCGCCCAAGAAAATCCAGATACGGCAGCAACGATGAGCGTCATATAGACCAGCGTTTTGCCAATGTTTTTAGTCTTGCTTAAGGTTAGCCCCAGCCAGCCAATCAGCAGCGCCAGCAGCACCTGTTTAGAATCGGTGAGCTGAAACTGAATGATCGCTCCCACCAAAGGCGCATATTTCAACCAGGTCGGGATTCCCTTGGTGCTCAGCAAACAGTAGAGCGCAAAGTAAATGGAGACCGTGGCAGAAACGTAGTTTCCGGCTCCAGAAGGAAAGAAGACGCCTGCTGTGCCGTCGGTGGCATCCAGCCCTTTCGCGTTCAGCCGCCCCGCTTTAATCAAAGGGTACTGCATGAAGGCCAGCCCTAGATTAATCAGCGAAGAGTAGATCAGCCAGGTTTTCATCTGCTGGATGCGGCTGGGCGAAACTGGAATGCAGACCATTGCCAGCAGCAGCATGAACGGCTCAGCAAACATTAAAAAGTGAAAAACCGCGTTGATGATACCAGCATCATTTAATAAGCAGCTGGCAATTTCTACAGTGAATAGCCCAAATAATCCAAAGATTAGCGCCCAAGCAATCTCTAGCTGCTGCCGGTCTTTAATTTTTGAGGTTGAAACGACGACGATACAGGCTGCTGGCACAGCCGCAAAATGCAGAAAATTCAGAAATGACGGCAAGTGAGCCGCCGCCGCAAATACCCGTGAATAAAAGGCAATTGAAACAGCGGCTAAAACCAGCGTGGTGCTGCTGTAATAGCCTCTGCGAGCTTGCGGTGGGTCAATGGCAACAGGCTGCGTCATAATCTGGGAAATCAGGCGATCACTTTCTGGTAAAACTTAAAATACTCTTCAGCAATGGCCGCTTTAGAAAACCGCAGGTTGGGCGCATGGCTTGGCGCAGGTTGCTGCATGGCTGAGCTAATAGCCTGAGTGAGGTTTTGCACAGGATCGCCTTTCAAGCTGAAATAATTGCAGTCAGACTGTGCCACCTCGCGCAGAATGGGAATATCAGAGCAGATAGCCCGACAGCCGAGATAGAGCGCTTCAGCCAGCGGCAGGCAAAATCCTTCGGTGGCAGAGCAGACCACATAGAGCTGACAGTGCTGATAGAGCCAGCATAGCTCGCTATCGCTGAGTGAGGCCAGCATCTGCACCGAATCTTGCAGCCCCAGTTCGGCAATCTGCTGCTGGATTGCGGCAGTTTCAGGGCCAGAATGCCCCACCAAAATCAGATTTAGATTGGGCTGAGCGGATTGGCGTAGCGCAGCCTGAGCCTGAACCAGCAGGTCGAGGTTTTTGTTTTTGCGGTGCTGCGCCACAGAAAGCAAAAAGGGCTGCTTGAGATCAATAGCAGGCGGCTGCGGTAAGACTTGGCTAAACTCCACGTAGTTATAGTTGACTGTGACGGGCTTTTGAGCGCAGACCTGTGGAAAAAACCGCTTGAGTTGCTTCAGCGTCACTTCTGAAACGCAGGTGAGGCCGTCGCTCTGGGCAATGCACTGCTGCAAAAACAGTCGATTCAGAACCGCCTGCGCCCGACCAAAATTTTCAGGACATTCATAGGGATAAAGATCGTGAATGGTGGCGATTACTGGGCAGGCAAACCGCGCGCGCAGAAACGGCAGCGGAAAGGCCAGATGCACTAGATCAGGGCGGAGCTGCTGGACGAGTTTGGGTAGCCCAAATAAAAACCAAAGATTCCGGGCAATCGCGCTGTTTTTGAAGTCAACATCCACCAGCTGAATTTTGTCAGACTGGAGCGCAAAGGCTGACTCAAAGGACTGTCGCTGCCAAGCCCCAGTCACCAGCGTTACCTGATCAACCTCTGGGCGCTCGGCCAATGCCTGAGCCAAGTTGGCCGCATGACGGCAAACGCCAGTCGGCTGAGTCGGGCGATGCAGAACGGCAATCAGAATATGCATTGGAAAAATCGCCTCTAAAATCTAACGAGCGTTCTATAAAGCTGACTAAACTGACGACCTTTGGCCTCCCAAGTATATTGATCCAAAACTTTCTGCCGTCCAGCTTGCCCCATCTGAATGCAAAGATCGCGACTGTTGGCTAGCTTGATCATCGCTGCCGCCAGATCGGCAACCGCCTGATCGGGGTTGAGCGCCGCAACTTTGATGCCCGTAGCTTCGCTCACCTGAGCGGCAGGCCCACCCAAATCAAGACAGAGCACGGGACGACTGGCCGCCATCGCCTCTAAGCAAACGCCAGCGCCGGAATCATGCAGACTCGGATGCACCAGCACTGAGCATTGCCCCAAAACCTGCAAAACCTGCTCGCGCGGTAGCTCGCCCCAAAATTTCACCTGAGTCTCAATGCCTAAGTCTTGAGCGAGCTGATGCAATCGCTCCAGCTCAGCCCCTGCACCCACCACCCAATATTCGGCTGAGGCGAGCTGAGCTTGGGCAAAAGCCTGTAGCCCTAGGTGAAACCCCTTCCAGTGCAGCAGTCGGCCAATGCTAATGAACCGGAGCGGCGCATCCCCCAACGCCGGACATTTGCTCAGCTGCGCTAGCTCTTCTGAGAGTAGCCCAATAGCGGGGCAGATTTTGAGCTGCTTTGCCCCCAGATGCTTCACCCGCTCGGCGGTATCTTGAGTAACCGCATAGACGACGGCGCTGCGTTGAGCCGTCATCTGCGTGAACAGATCTAGCTCGCCCACTAAGCGCCATGCCAGCCGCGCTGCTTCATACAGCCGATTTTTCCAGCTAAAATCTCGCCAGAACGGCAGCGGCGCTGATTCTCCCCCGCCGACTGGTCCCCAAACAAACGGCAAGGGCAGCAGCGACAAAAAGCTGGGGTTGGCATAGCGCACAAAAGTAACGTGATGCGCTACGTCAAAGTCAATCTGCTGGTGCAGCTTTCTGGCAACAAAATAAGCCTGAATCTGCCAAAGATAATAATGCAGCTGCATCGCACCCGCCTGTCCCCAGCGCAGGCTATTTTGCCAGAACGGCAGCGTGAAGTAGATAAAATGCAGGCTGGGAACTGGATGTTGCGCCAACTCTGCTTCAATCGCTGCTCGGCTCTCATCCGGTCGAGTCAAAACCCAAACCTCGTGATCTTTGGCCACTTCTCGCGCCATATTCCAGCCGACGCCGCGCTCGGAGCCTTTGCCCGGTTCACAGGAATAGGCAGAAAGTAAGACCTTCATGAATTTAGTCCTGTCCTAAACAATATCGCCAGTTCTCCATCACATCCCAAACAAATATTTAGCCGCTACTTTATGTCTAGTAAGATAAACTACAGCAATCCAGCTCAGTAAAAAAGCCCCAAGAGAAATCACCAGCATTGAAGGAATTGAGATGGCGGCTGTAATCTCAGGTAGGAGTTTTCCAGTCAGCGGCCTGACTACATTAATCGCAAATGGGTGAATTAAATAAATACCAAAAGAACAGGCTCCAATACTAACCGCAAAACGAGCGGATATGCCAGTTTTTAGATAGCCAGAGAGCGAAATTCCTAGCAGCAGCAAAATGTAGGCTAGAAGTATTTCCTGTAAGGCTGCGGGCAAGAGCAGCTTACCCCAAACGGCCACTAGCAGAAATGCACTCGCCCCGCCAAAAACTGCTGCTTTGTTGAAGAAAACCGCTGGATTCTTCAGAACCTGACGTAAGCTCAAGGCGACCAAAAAATAAGGCAGGCATTTAATCATCCAGGCCGCTTCAACTAATATCAGTCTTAGCCAAGGATGCTGATTTAGATCAATGCTCCACAGATTCATTAAACTTTGGAAAGCCACATTTTGCCCGAGCTGAAAGGCATTTCCAGAAGCTTCCAGATAGTGATATAGACCAATTGCTAAACCTGACAGAAAAAGCAGTCCAGCTTGCCCTAGTCTGAGTATATCTAGTAGAGGTGTTAGCAAAACTAGCGTGGTACCTGCGAGCAGCAGTGGCAAAAAGTAAAGCTGATAGGAAGCACCCCCAAGAAAGACAATAGCTAGCGGATCTTGCAGCAGTTCTTGCAGCCGATCGGGCTTATTGGCCAGCGTAAAAACAGTAATTCTTGAAGCTAGAAATAGACCGCTCCAAACAATATAGGGCACTAGAATTCG
>CASBQH010000278.1 GCA_949127695.1 Synechococcales cyanobacterium PMM_0073 | reverse complement strand
CAGTCAGTTTTCGCCGCTGCTGCCCTCGCCCTTTACTCCCGGCAAATTTATGAGCGTGCTGCTGCGCTAGCTGAGGGGCTTGTACAGAGAAGTCGAACCGATCCCCCTAGCCCCCTTAAAAAGGGGGAACCGGAGTCGGGAATGGTTGGGAAGGCGTCCTTTTTATAGGCGAAGCCTTCCCGAAGGGTCGGAGACTTGGAGCGTCTGAAGGTGTTTCGCAGCTGACTAGATCTGTGTAAAGTGTAGCCATTTGATGCTTGGAGCTTGGCAATGCTTAGCTCCAACCTAAAATTTCGGCGATCTGACTCCAGATGGTTAGGGGGTCAAACGGTTTAGTAATCACACCTGCCACCCGTAGCTCCTCCAGTCGCCGCCGATCGCTGGGCAAGACTTTTGCCGTTAGCACAACCACCGGAATCTGCCGAGTGTTCGCATGGCGTTGCAGCTGCTCACAAAGCTCGAAGCCATCCATATCGGGCATGGAGACATCTAATAGAATCGCATCTGGGGGCTGACGCTGCGCCATTTGCAAGCCCTCAACCCCGTTTGTGGCCGTTATCGTCTGCCAGCCTGCAAACTCTTCGAGCGATATCCGCACCACCTCCCGGATATCTTCTTCGTCATCCACAATTAGTACCAGCTTAGTCATCATCAGCATTCTCCGCCAGTGGTAGCGTAAAGTAAAACCGGCTGCCCTGCCCCAAGCCGCTCTCTACCCAAATTTGGCCATTGTGCTGCTCGACAATTTTTTTGCAAATCGCCAGCCCCAGCCCAGTTCCGCCCTTTTTGCAGGCATCAGACAGATCCACCTGCTGGAACTGCTCAAAAATCACCTCCAGCTTGTCTGCCGGAATGCCGCGACCTTGATCGACGATCGAAAACAGAATATGCGCCGCCGCATCGCGATCGGCATCGACGCTTTCTGCCTTCAGCCAGACGGTATCTCCGGCTGCCGAAAACTTGATGGCATTGCTCAGCAGGTTAGTCAGGGTTTGCACAATCGCATCCGGGACTGCCCAAACTGTGAGCGGGAGAGCCGCAGCAACCAGCGTGATAGAGGCATGGTCGGCAATCGCCTGCACGCTCTCAATGGCCTGCTGCATCAGCTCTGTGGCTTGACAGGATGCTTTCACCAGCTCGACTCGGCCAGATTCTAGTCGCTCTAAGCTGAGAATATCGTTGACTAGGCGCACTAGGCGGTCGCTGTTATTAATCGCAATTTGCAGCATCTGCTGGGCTTTTTCCGGTCTGTCATCAAATACACCCGTACCCAGAATGCCGAGCGCCCCCCGAATTGAGGTCAGCGGGGTTCGCAGTTCGTGACTCACCACCGAAATAAACTCATCTTTCATCCGTCCCACGGCCAGCCGGTCGCGAATATCTTGAATATGACCCACCAGATACAGCAGCTGCCCCTCTGAGTCGCGAATTGGGGCAGTATTGATCACGACCGGCACCGCTGTCCCCTGCTTGGTCATGTAGCGCTTCTCCATTTGGTAAGTGGAAATTTCACCTGCAATCATTTGCCGCAGCCCCTCCAAATCTGCCTCCAAATCTGCCGGATGCGTCACATCTTGAAAGCTCAGCCTCAATAGCTCGGCTTCGCTATAGCCCAGCAGGTTGCAATAGCAGGTGTTTACCTTGAGAAACTGGCCGCTGGCTGCAATTAAAGAGACGCCAATGGGCGCATCGTCAAAGGCGCGACGAAACTGCTCCTGGCTGGCTCGCAGCGCCGCTTCTATCTGCTTCAGCTGGGTAATATCTACCTCAACGCCATCCCAGACCGTGCGGCCATCTGCTAAGCGTCGAGGCCGGGAGCGAATTGATGACCACTGAATCGTACCCTCTGCTGTACGATTTCGCATCTCAACTTCAAACGGCGTTAAGTTCTCTAAAGACTCCCGCGCCAATCGATCGCTCAGCGCTAAGTCTTCATCAAAGCCGATAGTTCGCATCACCGCCGGATTTTGCATCACATCCTCTGGCTTAATCCCCAGCAGCCGTTCAATCCCTGCACTCACATAGGAATAGCGGGAGCCTTCGCCCGGTTCATAGATCCGCTGATAGATAAAGCCTTTGGGTAAATTATCCCCAATCGCTCGCAGCATCGCCTCGCGCTCTTGCAGGGCGAGTTCTGCCTGCTTCAATTCAGTAATATCTCGCCCAACCCCCTGAATCGTCGTAAGGTTCCCCTGCTGATCAAACAGCAGTCGATTAATCCACTGCGTCCAGCGCGTTTCTCCATTGACAATCACACGATTTTCTGCTGTTGTAGTTGGGTTAGTGATGCTCAAAGAGCCAATCACCTGGGCGACTTTGGCCTGATCGTCTGGATGCACCAGCGGCTGATATTTCTGGCCAATTACATCTTCTCGATGAATCCCAAAGTAATTACAGTAGGCATTATTTACAAACAGCAAGGTCGTATCTGGCAACGAACGGCAGATGAATTCCGTCTGATCCTCGACAATTGCTCGATAGCTAATCTCGCTCTGCTGCAATGCCAGTTCAACTGCCTTGCGCTCCGTAATATCTCGATGCACCACAATCAGCCGATCCTGCCCGTCTAGCCTCCGAACTTCAACCGACATCAAGCAGGTTTTGATCTCGCCTGATTTAGGCCGCAGCTGCACCTCCAGATTCTGAATGCGGCTCTGCTGCTTCAGCAAGCTTCTATAGGCATCGCGCTGAGTTAAATCGTGCCATAGGTGTAGCTCTAGCGCCGTGCGGCCAATGATCTCGGCGCGGGAATAGCCAAAGAACTCTAGCAGACTATCGTTCACCTCTAAAAACCGACCTTCGTCAAAGCTAGCGATTGCAATCGGATCAGGACTGGTGCGAAAAATAGTCGTAAACTTCTCTTCAGAAGTGGCTAGAGCGGTCTGAATTTGACCAAAGGATTGCTGTAGCCGATCGGCCATTTGGTTAAACGTTTTCGCCAGACCGTTCAGTTCAACAATGGGGCTATCGGTGGGCAGACGCTGGCTCAAATCACCCACCGCCAGCTTGCGGCTCACCGAGCTAAACTGTCTAAAGCGCTCTGTCAGCAGCTGAGCAGCAATCATCCCCAGCCCGATGGCGACGCCTAGCGTTAGCCCGCTCAGCAGCAGGGTTTGCTGCCGCTGGGTTTGAATCGCGCCAGCAAAGCGGCTTTGAGGAATCACGGTGACTACCCGCCAATTCAGCCCCGCTTGATCTTGAAAAGGCGAAATCTGGACGTACTGCTGTTCTTTGTTGTGCCAAAAGCTGAGAGATTGGACGGCAGAATTGGGCTGAGCCGGATGATCGCGCAGATAGACTCCCAGCGCTTGAGTTAAGTCATTCTGGCTTTGCTCAAGGCTGATTTGCTTAAACTCGCGAGCAGCTTTGCCCGCCTCAAACTGATAAGGCAACTCCTGCGTCGAGCTGGCAATCAGCTGACCAGCTTGATCAATGATCAGGATTTGCCCCGCATCATCAATTTCTAGGCTATGCAAAAACTGGCTCAAATAGTTGAGCTGAAGATGCACGGAGAACACCCCCAGCAGCCGTTGGGATGAATCATAAATCGGCTGGGAGAACGCATTGAGCGTGAGCGTTTGGAGCGAGCCGTCTTGGGAAATTGGACTCCATCCCGGTTGACCTGTCTCCAGTGCCTGCCCATACCAGGGGCGATCGCGCTTCACATCTAGCCCTTGAT
>CASBQH010000277.1 GCA_949127695.1 Synechococcales cyanobacterium PMM_0073 | reverse complement strand
GGCTGGGGCATCAGCTGCCCCGATTCTAGCCCCAGCAGCGTTTCCACCAGCAGATCGGCGGTGATCTGCGAGAGGCGTCCGGCCAGATCCAGCGCGTTGTCTCGCAGCTGGATTGGCGTGGTGGCCTTCAGCAGCATCGGGCCTGTATCCATGCCCGCATCCATCTGCATCGTGGTCACGCCAGTTTCGCGCTCGCCATGATAAAGACACCACTGAATCGGCGCAGCGCCGCGATATTTCGGCAAAATCGAGCCATGACCGTTGATGCAGCCGAGGCGGGGCATGGCCAAAATTTCGGGCGATAGAATTTGCCCATAGGCCACTACCACAAAGGCGTCGGCTCCCAGCTGCCGCAGTATTTCCAGCGTCTCGGTTTCTTTTTTAATCCGGCGCGGCTGCAAAACCGGCAACCCCTGCGCCAGCGCTGCTATCTTCACAGGCGAGGGCGAAAGTTCGTTGCCTCGACCTCGGCGCTTATCAGGCTGGGTCACAACCGCCAGCAGCTCAAGCTTTGGCCGCGCCAGCAGCGTTTCTAAACTGGGGACGGCAAACTGCGGTGTGCCAAAAAAAACCAGCTTCATAAGCTTGTCGGCATAGAGGGCTTGTCGGCATAGAGGGCTTGTCAGCAGAGCGGGCTAAGGCTGAATCGCAATTTCGATGCGGCGATTGCGCTGGCGGTTCTCGGCAGAGTCATCAGGCACCAGCGGCTGATTTTGACCCTGGCCAATTGCCACCCAGTGAATCTCGCGGCCTAGCTGCTGAGCCAGATATTGCCGCACGGCCTTGGCTTGCTCCAGCGTGCGCTCGCGAGCCAGATCGGGGGCGTTTTGGCTGTCGGTATAGGCCGAAACCAGAATTGAGGCGTTGGGAAATTTCTGCAAGTCGCTCAAAATGCTGCTCAAAATGGCGTCGCTGCCCGAACGCAAGGTTGTCTGTTCAGCATCAAACAGCGCGTCGCTGGGCAGAGTCACCAGCAGCGTATCTTGAGCCACAGGCGCAGCTGAAGAGCGACTGGCGCTGTCTGCGATGAAGCTGTCGCTGAGCTGAGCCTGAATCGCCTGAATCCGGCTTTGGAGTGGCTGCACCCGCGTGGCAATCGGCTGACTCGACTCGTGGGTTAAAGCCTGAAGCTCCGCTTGAAGCTGGGTAAGTTCAGCTTGCAGCTGCTGGCGCTCAGCGTCAGAGAGGCCGGATGAAGCAATCGGAGGGGCTGCCGCTGCTACAGGTGCCGCTGCTTCAGGCTGGAGCTTGATCCCGGCTTGGAGCAGACCGGCGTTTAGCATCGACTTGCCGCGCTGGAGCCAGAGTTCTACGAGGGGTGGTTCCTGCGTTTGGGCGGGATAGAGCTGAGCCATGGCCATGCCGACGATCACCATTGCACCCCCGCCAATTCCGAGGAGCATCAGCCGCAGGCTCAGCGTCAAGCAGGCGCTACCCCAGCCGCCGCGAACGGGAGCAGGCGGGCTGACTGCAATACGAGCGGGGGCAGGAGCAGATTTAGTCATCATTTACCTCAAAAGGTTGTTGATAGTTTTGTGCGAGATCAGGCGGTTGAGCGCCCGATTGGGGTTGAGCTAGAGCTGCCGAGGCTAGATGGTAGCGTAGCCTCGGCAGTTTGAGACAGATTGCCCCAGATTGACCCAGAATAAAAATTTTCGTGAGCAGCTGTGCCGAAACCAGTTTGGCTTGCTATATAGGAAGTAGGAATTGAATGGTTGCTAGATAGCTCGCAGAACGGTAAAGCTAAGAACGGTATTTTCAGCTACTTTCAGGCGATCGACATTGAGATTCGGTCTATCTTCAACCTGGCTGACTCAGCCAGCATAGCCAACCCGGACTGATTGAATGGTGTGTGGGGTATTTGCTGAAGCGCGTGACTCAAGTGAGCATTCCCCAGTTCTGACCTGAGATTTTGTTTGACGCTGCTAAATCTGCTTCGGCACTCTGTTTTTGTGCCTTGGTTTCAGCATGACAACAGCTAGCCTATGTTCACTCAGGCTAGCCTTTGCGATCCGCCTCACCTTCTCCCACCTTGAACCATGACCTCAACCTCTGTTTCCGTCTCTTGCGACCCGCTCAATAGCCCCTACCCTGTCCCTTGGAATTGGGTGATGGCAGCGCTTGCTGAAAAACCGGCCTCCGAAAACCAGCCTCCTGAAAAACCAGCTCAGCCTGAGGCCAGCTCATTTCGCTATTACCGCAGCCAGTCTTTGCTGTCGCCAGACGGTATGTTTGCCGCATACAGCCGCATCCAGCTCCAGCGCTCCGCTGAAATTCCCCATAGTCGGATTGTCAGTATCTTATTTGTCGAACGATTGGCCACGGGCGAGCTGCAAACGATCACACCTGCTGCTCCGTTTACGGACAATCCATTTGTGGCAGATGCGCTGCTGCATCAACCCGGCACCATTGCCATGCTGATCCCCGTGGCTTGGTCAGAAGATGGTGAACGCCTGCTGGCTCGTGAATTTGAGTCAAAGTTTTGCAGCAGTCTGGCCTCAGATTTTGCCGTGGTCTGGGAGCGGCGTCTCAACCGCACCTATACAGTGGCTCCCACCCAGATTCAGTACAGCAATGCCGTGCTGCTGGGCTGGAGTCAGGCTTACCCGAATCACGTCTTGTTTCAGGCTGGCCAAATGGGCGAAGCGAACTGGCCGCTCTATGCCGTAGATGCGAATGGCCAGACGCAGCAGGTTTCCAGCGATCAGCCGCTGTCCTTTGGGCAATATGCCAACGGCTTTTGGGGACCACAGAGCTATTCTTGCGCCTGAAGGCTATGGCGCAGGCGAGGCCGCAGCACCGGGCTGCCCCGCCCAAGGGCTAATTTCTAGGACGCCATCTGACTTAAATACCACTCGAAACTGGGCAATTGGGGCGGTCGTGCCAGCAGGACTGGCTGAGGGTGTGCCTGACTCTGCGGCGGGAGCGGCAAACTGCACCTCAGCCAGCGGAATATCGTTGAGATAGGTGAGCGCCGCGTCGTTGCTGTATTTGTAGCCGACAATTTTGCCGCCGTCGCTGACGCCCACCTGATAGACCAACTCGCCGTCAAAGCTGGGCTTCTTCTGCCAGTCTGCATCCAGCTGGTTGTAAAGCTGAGCCGTGAGGCGATCTAGGGTGGTTGAATCGGTAATTTCAGCGGCATTGGTGAGATTGAGTCCGGCAGCGGCTCGCTCTGCTATTCCGCTGGTTGGGCTGCTGGCTGGGCTGCTGGGATTGCTATCAGCGGCGGGCTGGGGAGAGGTCACAGATTCGCCAGCCGCCGGAGTTGGCGGGGCTGCGATTGGG
>CASBQH010000276.1 GCA_949127695.1 Synechococcales cyanobacterium PMM_0073 | reverse complement strand
GCTGTTGAGACGATCAGAAATGCCAAACGCAGGTATCAGCCTCAAATAATAAAGCCGCCTGACGATTCTTGTTTATGGGATGTACACTGCATCCTTGATGAGGATGAATGAAGCGAATTTTGATGACTCCGGGTGTCGCTGGTTATTCAGTCTACTGAATCAAAGGTGATCACCAAACCAGCAGCGGCTATTAGTTTGTTCAAGTCACTGCACAGGCTGCTAATCTCCTAGTTTTTCTGCTCGATCACTCAACGCTTACCTGACATTTTCACCATGCTTAAATTCTTAAATTCGGTTCCTAGCGCTACTGCATGGACTCCCGATTCGGGCGTAACCGGTCATATGGGTCAGCCTATCCTCGAAGAGAGTGATTTCTTTGTCTGTCCGCCGCTCGAAATCGGCAGGATAATTTCCGCTGAAACTACATTGTCTCAGACTAAGAAGGCAACATCGCCATCAGAACGTATCAAGATGATGGGCTTAGGATTTGTTGCAATGCTAGTGTTGCTGTTCTGCTTATGGAGAACAGTCAATCATCTGACCATTATTTTATCTATATTGACTGGATTCGTAGTTTACTGCTTAACTCGATTTAACCATTCTTGTTCTTATATTGGCGAGCGGGGATTTGTAAAGTACACAGTCAAAGGAAGCCGAGCTTCTCGCCCTAAAAGTGTGGTATTTCTCTTCCAGGAGGACATGACACTTTATGTCAAGAAAATGCGCATCCATATCAATAGTGGTTACTTTCATACCCTGTATTACTTCACTTGGAAGCGCGGCAACAGAAAACAGCATGAATTCACAGGAAGATTCAACCAATATAGAAAGCTTGAATCCAACCATCCTTTGCACTTTGCTCATGCAGTAGAAGCCGCCTGGAGCCATTATCTTCAAGGTAAATTGGCATATCAACTAGAACTGGGTGGCTATATGGAGTTTCCGGTGAAGAGTAGTTTTAAGGCAATTAGGTTGGGAGCAGGATTTGTTGAGTTTGTGCCCCGTTATGGTCAACCTAAACGCCTATTAAAGGAGAAAATCAAAGCTTTTAAATTTGGCAATGGGAGATTGGAATTTATTCCTCATGATGCTAAGTGGGTGGAGCTATTCAACAAATACACTTTTAGATATGAGGCGATCGCAAATGCCCAACTGTTTATGATTTTGCTAGCAAGTCTGACTGACATTTCAATTACCCAACACGATTTACCCCAATAGATAACTAATTTTAGATAAGTTTCCAGCACGTCCTTACAGTAATTTGGCGTTCTAGGGCTGTATTCAGTGGACGCGAACAACCTCTGGAACTCAATGAAGAAAGCTGATACGCTCCGCTGCAACGGGATTTTAGACAGACTTTTGCAAATGTTTGTGAAAGACTCGATGCTATACATCATCGCTATCGCTTGCTCAACCTCACTATAGCAATCCGATCTGATTTATGAGCAGTCCCTAAATCGCAAGCCTTACCCTGGCTGAGAATCAATCTCACGATTCACGTCGGACTGCTATATATTCAAACTTGTTGTTTGGCAGCTCACGATAGTACAGATCTGGTGTGGGAAGTAACCTTCGTTTGCAATTCGAGCTGCCACATCCTGAGTATGGGGAGTTGATCCGAAGGCTTCCATCAATGTCTAACAAGCCAATTAGCCAACTCTGGATTGCAGGTTTTAAATCGCATCCCGGTCGCCATATTTCAGCAGCAGCGCAATCGAAATGCTAACGCCCAAAATCAAGATCATGCTAATGCTAGAACCCAAGCCCCAGTTGCGAGTCGCGCCCAAAAACTGGTTGTAGATCAAGCGCGAAACCGTCATGCTCGAAGCGCCGCCCAATAGCTCCGGTACAGCAAACTCCCCTAGCGTCGCAATTAGCACCAGCAGCCCGCCCGCCGCAATCCCCGGCAGCGTTTGCGGCACCGTGACGCGCCAAAACGACTGCTGCGGCGTCGCGCCCAAATCAGCCGCCGCCTCCAACAGCCGCCGATCCAGCTTCTCCAGCGAGGCGTAAAGAATCAGCACCATATAGGGCAAATAGCTGTAAGACATGCCAATAAACACCGCAGGCGCTCGGTTCAGCCAGTCTTGTCCCGGCAGGCCAAAAAAGCCCAGCATTGAATTTAGCAGGCCGCTAGAGCGCAGAATCGTAATCCAGGCGTAGGCGCGCAGCAGCGAAGAAGTCCAGAGCGGCAAAATAAACCCGACCAGCAGCAGATTCCGCCAGCGGCTAGGGGCTTTGAGGGCAATCCAGTAGGCGACCGGAAAGCCCAGCAGCAGGCAAACTATCGTGGTGCCCAGAGCAAAGTAGAGCGAGCGCCAGATCACCTGAAGGTAGACCGGCTTAAACAGCTCAATATAGTTGCCCAAGCCGTAAGGGCCAGGAGGATTGCCCAGCCTTGCCCCCGGAATCAGGCTCAGCTCCAGGATCAATAGCGTGGGGAAGACCAGCAGCAGCAGCAGCCATAGCCCTGCCGGAGCCAGCAAAATCGTCGGCTGGAGCAGTTTTTTGAACGGGCGCTGCCAGCTGGGAACGGGTGGTTCGGCGAGGTTGGGGGAAATAGTAGTCATGTGGGGCGGCGGTAGGGGTTAGGAGCTAGTCAGGCGCGTCCAGTATTGGTCATAGAGGTTCGAGATTTCTTCCTTCACAGGCACAATGCCTTCACTGTTGGCCAGCACAGATTTGGGCGGAAAGAGCTGTTCGTTTTGCTGGAGCTTTGGCGGCAGCTTGTCAAAGGCGGCGGCGTTGGGTGTAGAAATCTTCAGCCGCTCTACCAGCCGCGCCGAGTTTTCTGGCTCCAGCATAAAATTCAGCCAAGCGTAGGCGGCTTCTGAGTTGGGGGCGGTTTTGGGAATCACCATTGTGTCGGTCCAGAGCGATGAGCCGGTTTCTGGCACGATATATTGCAGCTCCGGCTTTTCGGCAATCAGGGCAATCGCATCCTGCGAGTAGGCCATCGACATTTTTAGGTCGCCTCCGGCCAGCTGATCTTCCCAGCCGTTGGTGACAAACGAAGCCACGGTGGGCTTAATTTCCAGCAGCTTTTCGTAGGCTTGCTTAATCTCAGCGGGATCAGTGGAGTTGATTGAATAGCCCAGATATTGCAAGGTTGCGCCCAGCACTTCCCGCACGTCGTTAATTAGGGTAATCTGCCGGGTCAAATCGGCTTGGTTGTCCCAAATATAGTCCCAGCCCTTAATTTCAGTTTGGATCACTTCGGGGTTGAAAACTAAGCCCGTTGTGCCCCAGACTGCCGGAATGCTGTGGGCATTATTTTTGTCGTAGGCCGGATTCTGCCAGCGATCCATCAGCTGATCGATGCCGGTGAGCTTGGCTGGATCGAGCGGGGCTAACAAACCCAGCCCAACCATCTGCTGCACCATATAGTCAGAGGGATAGATGATGCTGTAGTCTTTGCCGCCGCCCGCCTGCATCTTGGCCAGCATCGTTTCGTTCGAGTCGTAGGTGTCGGCAATTACCTGAATGCCGGTCTTGTCTTTAAACCGACCCAGCAGCTGATCGTCGGTGTAGTTAGCCCAGGTGTAAATCCGCAGGGTTTGGTTGGCGTTCGTGGCGCTCGCAGCTGCTCCAGACTTGTCGGCGCTGGCATTTTCCAGCAGCGCTCTGGCGCAGTTCGAGAGCAGCACACCCGTAGCAGCAGCCGTAGCAGCCTGCAAAAATCGGCGGCGAGAGGCTGAGGAGAGATTTGAATTACGAGAAGGGGTCGGCGGCATAGGCTCAGTCCTGTTGCAGGTTAAATCGCAGATTAGATTGCAGATTGCTCATCAGAGTCAATCGCTCAAACCGGCAGCGCCAGACTGTCGGAGGCCGACCAATAGATCTGCACGGGCATTCCAGGCTGGAGCTGTTCGCTAGAGCGATTAGTCTGAAACACCGTAATCATATCGCCGCTCGGTAGCTCCACCTGATAATGCGTATGCGTCCCCAGATACATAGCGTGCTTTAGCGTCCCTTCGTAGCAGTTAGCTTGATCAACAGACTGACTGGCGGCAGTCGCCTCGCCAATCCGAATCTTCTCAGGCCGGATGCTCACCCGCACCTCGCGAGCCGGATCGGCCTGGAGCGACGCTTGCGGCTTCACCCAGAGCCTGAGGCCACTGGGCGTGATCGCCTCAACCGTTTCGCCTTGGCTGGTTTGCAGCTCGGCCTGCATCAAGTTTGTATCACCAATAAAGTCGGCAATGAAGGCGGTGCAGGGCTGCTCGTAGATTTCACTCGGCGTGCCAATTTGCTCAATCTTGCCAATATTCATCACGGCAATCCGATCAGAGAGGCTGAGGGCTTCTTCTTGGTCATGCGTCACCATCACAAAGGTGACGCCCAGGTCGCGGTGCAGCGAGGTCAGCTCCAGCTGCATTTCTTTCCGCAGCTTCAGATCTAGCGCCCCCAGCGGCTCATCCAGCAGCACCACCGTCGGACGATTCACCAAAGCTCTGGCCAGCGCCACCCGCTGCTGCTGCCCGCCCGACAGCTGAGCCGGAAACCGCCGCGCAAAGCTATCCATTTTCACCAGCTGCAAGGCTTCGCCCACGCGCTGCTGTAGCTCTGACTTGGGGCAGTCTTTCAGCCGCAGCCCAAAGGCGACATTGTCCCAAACGCTCATATGGCCAAACAGGGCATAGCTCTGAAACACCGTATTTACCGGGCGCTTGTAGGGCGGCACGTTGGCCATTGACTGACCGCGAATTAGCACCTCGCCGCCGGTGGGCTCTTCAAACCCGGCAATCATCCGCAGCGTCGTGGTTTTGCCGCAGCCGCTGGGGCCTAAAATGCTGAAAAACTCGCCTTGGCGAATATCCAGGTCAATATTGCGGACTGCCGTTTCGCCATTGTAAACCTTAAACACCTTCCGCATCTCAACATCAAGCATGGTGTCGGTTTCGGCAACATCTCGTCGAATCACAGTTTGAGACATAGTCGGCAGATTCCTGGGGTTGGTGTGAGCGGGTTGGCGTGAGCTGAGTCAAGAGCAGAGAGCGGGCACAGAGCTGTCTAAATTTTGTCCTTAAAGCATACCCCCGATCAAATCTGGCTGCAATTCAAGCTGGATACAATTGCTCTATAGTAGGAGCTGACTTGGTTGCTTTTCTTCAGTCACTCTATTTCAAAATCCCGATGGCGCTGACTCAAAATTCTCCGCTCCAACAGTCCAGCCGCAGCAGTGCGCGCAGCGTCGGTCGCAACGCTCAGTCGCTGGTTTTAATGCTGCTGGTGACGGTGGCCATGTTGGGCGGTATTGGCACCAGACTGGCTTATTTACAGCTGTTTCAGGGCGACCGCAACCGACAGCTGGCCGACAACAACCGGATTCGGCTGATCCCGCGTCAGCCGGAGCGCGGCAATATTCTCGATCGCAAAGGGCGGATTTTGGTAGGCAATCGGCTGTCCTATGCTGTGTTTCTCTGGCCGATTTCTAATTCAAAGCAGGAATGGGAAGTGATTCTGCCACGGCTGGCCAAAACGCTGAATATCCCGGTCAAAAGCATTCAGGAACGCCTAGAGCAGGCGGGCTACAGCTCGCCCGTGCTGGTGCGAGTGGCCAGAGGACTTAGCCCCGCGCAGGTCACGGCGCTGGCCGAATTTAGCCAAGAGCTGAAGGGCGTTCAGGTTCAGGCAGAAGCGGTTCGCAACTATCCCTACGGCGATCTGGCGGCGCATGTGCTGGGCTACACGGGCGAAATGAGCGACGATGATCTCAAAACCGCTCAGGGAGAAGGCTATCGGCTGGGCGATGTGATTGGCCAAATGGGCGTTGAATCGGCCTTTGAGTCGCAGCTGCGGGGCGAATGGGGCGGGCAGCAGGTGGAAGTCGATGGCACGGGTCGGGTGCTGCGGATTTTGGGCGAGCAGCAGGCCAGAGCGGGCAATGACGTGCAGCTAACGCTTGACTTAGACGTGCAGCGGGCGGCTGAGCGCGCCTTGGGCAACCGCAAAGGCGCAATTGTGGCAATCGATCCCCAAAATGGCTCGGTGCTGGCCATGGTCAGCCGTCCTGCCTTTGATCCCAATCTATTCTCTACCCGCATCACCGACGCCCAGTGGAAGCAGCTGCAAAGCAAAGAATTTCCGTTTGTGAACCGAGCCTTGCAGGGCTATCCGCCCGCCAGCACCTTCAAAATTGTCACTACCGCCGCCGCCCTAGAAACCAACAAGTTTTCGCCCACAGATGTGCTCAGCACCTTTCCCTTTGTAGAAGTCGGCGGCATTCAGTTTTGGGACTGGAACCGCGCCGGGTTTGGGCCGCTGGGCTTTCCGGGGGCAATGGCCTGGAGCAGCGATACTTTTTTCTATCAGGTGGCGCTGCGGGTTGGCGATCAGAATTTAATTCAATGGACGCGGCGCTTTGGCTTTGGCCAAAAAACCGGGATTGAAATTGGCAAAGAAGAGGCGGCTGGCCTCGTGCCCGACGAAGCCTGGAAGCAGGCCGAGCTGCAAGAGCCTTGGTATGCTGGCGATACGGTGAATATGTCGATTGGCCAAGGCTATCTCCAGACCTCGCCGCTTCAGGTCGCCGTAATGTTTGCGGTGGCGGCCAATCAAGGCTATCGCGTTCATCCCCACCTGATGCTAGATAATACTGATGCCCGCAGCTGGCGTGAGTCGCTGAATCTCAAGCCTTCTACCCTCGAAACGCTAGACATAGGGCTGCGCCAAGTGGTGACGGGCGGCACGGGGCAAGCCGTAACAGCTCCCGGACTGCCCGCTATTTCTGGCAAGAGCGGCACTGCCGAAGACCCACCGCGCCTGTCTCACTCTTGGTTTGGGGCTTTTGGCCCGACTAATAAGCCCGAAATTGTCGTGGTGGCCTTTGGCGAAAACTCTGGCGGCGGCGGCGGCAAAGTTGCGGCTCCGATGGTGCGACAGGTGCTAGAAGCCTACTTCACTGGCAAGCAGGCCGATAGCCCCGCTCAGCCCGCAGATGTAACCAGCGACTAGTGCCTGAATCTAGCTTGCCGTCGCGTCTAGCTTGCTGTGGCAATAGGGGCTAGCCCCAGCTTATCGAGCAGCCGATCAATCTGGATGTACTTCTGGGTCATCTGGTAGACCGACTGGATCTTAATCGGCTCATGCAGCCGCACCTGACCAAAGGCGCGGTCGATAATTTCGACGGTGGTGAGCGTATCTAGATCAACTGAAAGCACCGGAATTTCTAAGTCTTCGGCGCGGCTGAGAATGGTGGGAGAGGGCGGCAGATGGCCGGTTAAAATTAGGCACTGGGTCGAGGTTTCAAAGGCTGCCAGCTGAATATCGGTACGGTCGCCGCCGGTGACAATTGCCATATTGCGGCCTTTGCGGAAATATTCTAGGGCAGAGTTGACGTTCATCGCCCCGATTTTTAGGCTTTCCACCATCAAATCCAGCCGATCAGGCCGACAGAGCACCTCTGCGCCGAGCTGCTGCACCAGTACCCCCACGCTGACGCTCCGCAGCAAATCATTGCGCGGCAAGATGCCCAGCACCTCAATCCCCTGCCGCTCCAAAAATGGCCGAATCTGGGTTTTGACTGTCTCCATCTGCTCCGGCGGCACGTCATTAATCACGACGCCAATTAACGCATGTCCAAGCTGCTCTCGAGCGCTCAGCAGGCTATCGACAATCAGCGCCGAATGAAAGCGGCTGACCAGCACCACAGGGGCATCCAGCTGCTGCGACATCTGCACCAGCGACAGGTCAAACAGTTTGCCTTCATCCAGCGTGCCTGCTCCTTCTAGCAGCACCAGATCGCTGGCGGCATAGTCGGCATAGCTCGGCAGCTTCTGCTGATAGTTGGTTGAATTAATACCCGCAATCCGCTCAGCAATTGTCGTCTGGTCAAGCGGCAGCAGCATAGGCAATATCCGATGCTCCGGCAGATTCAGCGTCTTGGCCATAAACTGCAAGTCTTCTTCCACCACTCCCGCCTGACTGTGATCTAGGCAAGTGCCGACCGGCTTACCATAGGCAATCTCTACGCCCGCTACCTGAAGCTGATGCGCCATCCCCAGCACAATCGCCGATTTGCCGCTGTAGGCTTCTGATGACCCCACGAGGAGAGACTTGGCGGTTTTTGGCACATCCTTGCTCCTAAAACTAAACAAATTGCAGAACTGCGGTGGATTGCTAATCTGGATTGCT
>CASBQH010000275.1 GCA_949127695.1 Synechococcales cyanobacterium PMM_0073 | reverse complement strand
TGATCACAGACCGCAGCCAGTTTTCGCCGCTGCTGCCCTCGCCCTTTTCCCCAGGCAAGTATATGAGCGTGCTGATCCGCTAGCTGACGGAATCGCTCTTGCCCAGAGATGCAGGCAGCTAATTTGGAGCAGAGATTTCTAAAGTTGCTTCAGAGCAGCTGCCGCCTCTTTCTGCGCGGCTTTTTCCGGCAACCGAGCTGTAGCCAGCAGGATTCGGATGCATCACCTGTCAGCTAAATAGACAGATCACAGGTGGCTTTGAGCCTCAAGCCGCAGTTAGCTTTTGATAGGCCATCGCCAGCGCCGACTGGTCGCCCACATTGCCGGGAAAAAGCACCACAGGCAGATTTGGAAACTGCGGATGATCAGCAGCGGTCGTAATCACCGACACTCCTGGCAAAATCTGCCCCAGCAGTCGCGCCGAGCGCAGCGCTAGTCCGTCACTCAATGTATCGTTTGAGGTAATGCCGCCTTTGCTAATTAAAAAGCCGATATCATCGGGCAGTCCGCGCAGAACATCCATTAACAGCCGCGAGACAGCTACGCCAAAGTCGAGGCGAGTTTGGGCATCGGCAAAGCTCAGCTCTTGGCGACTGGTAAAAATCACCGGCGTTTGACCCGCAGCATAGCTCTGCTTCACCTGTGCCAGCGTCTGCGCCAGCAGGTGGGGATTGGTTTGAATCTCAGCTACGTTCACTTCAATTGCCGCTGTTCCCGGCAGCTTCAAGAGCGCCTCAAGCTGCTCGGTGGTTTTTTTGACATGGGAGCCGACAATCACCGCTCCCGGCTTGCCGCCCCGCACATACTGCGCCATGGCCTCTGCGGCAACGGGCTGAGGGGGCAGATTGGCCAAAGCCGTCAGCAGACTAGCCGCACTGCGAAACAAGAACCGCTTGCCCGCCGCTGAAGCCGCCAGCACATCTTGGGCAAAGCGATTCATATCCGCCTGAGTCTCGGCATCCACCGCCACGCACTGATTATCATGCAGCTGCATCAGCCGCTCCAGTACGCCAGATCGAATCTCGCCCAGCAACAGGCGCTCCACTTGCTCTGCCGGAATGCGCCCCTGCGTTTTTTCGGCCACGTAGTCTGGCAAATAGCTATGCTGATAGCCAAACACAGAGTCTTGGGCAAACTCAGTTTTGTGAACGGGAGTAGGAACGCCATTGACCATTAAATAGTGAACACTATCTTTGGTAAAGCGTCCGCCCTCAAAGAAGGCCGGCGTCAGGAAATGGGCATCAAATCCGCCCAGCGCCTCGGCAATCGCGTCCGTTTCAATTGGGTAATGCCCGCGCAGCGTTGAGTCAGAGCGGCTAACTACCAGAAAATCTTGCACGGCTGACTGCGCTATCGCCTGCTTCAAATTTTGGCAGACCTGCTGCGTGGTAGCCAGCGCCTGTTCGGGCGGCATAGCGCGAGTATTAGTCAAGATAAAGAAAATTGGCGACTCGTCAGCTAGCCCTAGCTTCAGCGTTTCTACATCCCACTGCATCAGCAGCAAACAGCCATGCACCGTCTGCGACCCAGTTGGGTCATCGTCCAGCACAATAATTTTGGGTGAGGTCATGGCATGATCCCGCGAGTCAGCATCGTTCATTATAAACGGCGGCGTGGCCACAGCAGGCAGAAACTTACTGACCTGAGATAGAGGCTCTAAAGGAGTCTAGTTGACTAACCTACAAAGGCAGTTAAGCAGCAAGAACATCCATGAGCAGCGAATTTAAGCAGGGCGACAAAGTTGAATGGAACAGCTCACAAGGCAAGGTGGTGGGCAGGGTGCAAAAAAAGCTAACTTCGCGCACCGAAATTAAAGACCACACCGTTGATGCTTCTGAAGACGAGCCGCAGTATTTGGTGAAAAGCGACAAAACTGGCGCTGAAGCCGCCCATAAGCCCGAAGCGCTCAAGAAAGTTGATGAATAAGAGTCCAGCGAAAAATCTTTAATCCCTTCTGCACCACTAAGCCAGTCCAAAAAGGCATAGGCATGACGATTAGCGACCCGATCGTCATAGAAGCATTTAGAAAATTAGCCCGTCTTTCAATGCCGAGATATGGAGCCGAATTGATCATTCAGATGCCGATCCGCAAGCCAGCTCGCCGCAAGCGCTAATGCTCAAAGATATTTTGATATTGCAGCAGGTCAAGCGATACAACAGTGGGCAGGCAGGCAAAGCAGTCTTGGGCGAGTTCCCAGCGCTGCTCACGCTTCAGCATCTCCATCAGCTTCAGCCGCAGGTTGATTAAATAGCGCACGTCGTTGGCAGCATATTTAAGCTGCTGGTCAGAGAGATTAGCAGCATTGCCCCAGTCTGAGCTTCCGGCAGACTTGTCGAGTTCGACCTGCTCTAGCTCCAGCACCACATCTTTCAGGCCATGCTTAGGGCTATAGGTACGGGCAAGTTTGCTGGCCAGCTTGGTGCAAAACACTGGGTTTACCTGAATTTGCAGATGATGCCGCAGCGTCGCTAGATCAAACCGAGCGAAGTGAAATATCTTCACAATTTGAGATGACTCCAACAGCTGCTTCAGCCGGGGAGCTGTCGTTTGGCCGAGCTGAATTCGCACGGCGCAAGCCATTCTCGCCGGATCGCAAAGCTGCACCAAACAAAGCCGGTCGCGCTGCGGCAGTAGCCCCATCGTTTCGGTATCCACTGCCAGCGCATCGGCTTGCAAATATTGCTGCAAAAGACTTTCAGACAGATCGCCATCACAAACTTGAAAGTCTTCCACAGAGCTTGCCTTTCGTCATTTACCTCACCTATTGTAAAGGCTGAGCGCCATCCAGAAACTAGCCAAGCTATCGCTGGATAAAGATCTGCGTGAAGTAGTATTCGCCGCGCCCATTTTTGGCCATGCCAATGCCCGTCAAACTAAAGTTACCGACAATGTTTTCTAGATGCCCTGGACTCTTCAGCCAGCCTGACACCGCCTGAGCCGCCGGATTGCTAAAGCCAAAGTTATAGGCGACGTTTTCAGCAGCGCTGCGATAGCGAATCGTCTTGCCAATGGTTTTAACCCGGCCATCAAACCCATCATGGCTAAGCAGGCTGCTGTTTGCCATGTTTTGGCTATGCCGCCGCGCCTGTCGGGTGATGGCGCTATTGGTAGTCAGAGCTGAAAGCCCCTGCTGCTGACGATATTGATTAATCTGCTGAAACACCGATCGCTCCAGCGAGGTAGAAGCCCTAGCGCGCTGGCGGGTAGCACGGGTAGGCTCTGGCTGTTTGAGCGCATTGAGCGCAGCAGGCTGAAGACTGCGACTAGGCGAGTTGGGAAGCGCAGAAGCAGGTGATGTTGCAAAGTTGATCATCAGAGTGATATCCGAGCTTTAAATCGCCACCTTCAGGCTAGGTTAAAGCAGCTGCGGCTGCCTGTGATCTCGATCGATGACAAGATCACAGCCTGAGCCTGATTCATGCGGAGCCTCCGGCTTCAGCCCCTAGCTTCGCACCTGCACCGGCATCACCAGATAGGTCATTTTCATGCCGCCGACTGGATTCAGCACTGAAGGGCTGGTGGCGGCGTTAAACTGCATCTGCACGTCGGTCGTGTTGAAGGCTTTTAGCCCTTCCAGCAGATAGCGGACGTTAAAGGCAATTTCTAGATCTTCGCCAGAAATTTGGGCTGGAATTGCTTCGCGGCCATTGCCCACATCCTGCGCCTCCACCGACAGCACAATCTGCTGCTTCGCGCCATCTAGCGTCAGTTTAACGATGCTGTTTTTTTGATCAGCCAGGACGCCAATTCGCTCCAGCGTGCCGACAAACAGCCGCCGCTCCACCGTCATTTGGCGCGTAAACTGGCGAGGAATCAGCTGGCGATAGTTGGGATATTGGCCTTCTAGGAGGCGGCTGGTAAGGCGCTGGTTCGCCCATTCGCAGACGAGCTGGCCTTGATCAAACTTAACCGCCACCGCCAAGCTGCCAGGATTGATCTGAATCATCCGCTCTAGCTCGCGCAGCGCCTTGGCTGGAACCGTGACATCCAGACTGCGCTGATCTGAAGCATCGCCATCCGTTTCAACGGTTTGTACCACAGCCAGTCGGTGGCCGTCGGTGGCCGCAAACTCTAGCCCGTCGGCCTCAGCGGTCAAATGCACACCAGTCAGCACCTGCTTAGACTCATCGCCGCTAGTGGCAAACAGCGAGCCGCGCAGCCCCTCAGTCAGCGCATCTACCGGCAAGAGCGTCACTTCTGCATCAGAGATCGAAGGCAGCTCTGGAAATTCTTCAGCGCCCATGCCACGCATCTGGTAGCGCCCCGAAGAACAGGTGAGCGTCACCATCTCATCTTCTGAGTCATCCAGCGTGATCTGGCCTTCGGGCAGGCGTGAAACAATATCGCTCAGCAGCTTGGCGGGCAGCGTCAGCTTGCCTTCCTGCTCCACCTGCGCGCCAAAGCTAGTCTGCACCCCCAAACTCAGGTCAAACCCCGTCAGGCTAATTTGCTGGTGTTCGGCGCTGGCACAGAGCAGCACGTTCGCCAGCACCGGATGGCTAGGGCGCGAGGGCACAACGCGGCTAACAAGGGACAAATGCTGATTAAGCTCGCTTTGATTGCAAATAAGTTTCATGGCTCACCGAATAAATGGGGGTGCAACTGGATCTTGAATTTGGGGCAATAGATTGGGCATTTCGGACGTTGATCGTAACTGATCAAACCGCAAATGCGACGCTTTCTTGCTGCTAAGCTGCTAAAAAATCTAGCAAAGTCGATCGCCTGATCCTTATATTCTGAAATAGTTTTAAAGAGATCTAGTAGTAGTAGAAGCTGGGGAAACTGGGGAGAACTTTCCAGAATGTAGGCTGCATATATCTTCTGGCGATTGATCGGCTGTGGAAAACTGTGGGATAAACAGGATGATTCTCCACATCTAGCCTGGAGTGATCCAGATTAGCCAAAGTTGACCCAGGTTTTCCACTGCTTTTGCCCAGGGTTCTCCCCAGAAAAATGCGGCTTTTCCACAGGCCAAATGCCCCTAAAATACAGGAATGAGTAACCGCGAATTGAACGAACCACAGCCTGAGCCAGCTAAAGCTGATTTTGAGGCTCCAGATCTAGATCTGAGTCTAGATTTGGGCGGCGCAGGGCTGATCCCCACCGCACCCGCTGGCTTTAAGTCCGGCTTCGTCGGAATCATTGGTCGCCCCAACGTCGGCAAATCGACCCTGATGAACCAGCTGGTCGGCCAAAAAATCGCGATCACCTCCCCCGTTGCCCAAACCACCCGCAACCGCCTGCGCGGCATTTTGACTCTGCCAGCGGCGCAAATCATTTTCGTGGACACACCCGGCATCCACAAGCCGCACCATGAGCTGGGGGCTGTGCTAGTCAAAAATGCCCAGATTGCGATTGACTCGGTTGATCTGCTGCTGCTGGTAGTAGACAGCGGCGTGATGGCGGGCGGCGGCGACCGCTATATTGTCAATCTGCTCAGCCAAAGCACCGTGCCAGTGATGCTGGGACTCAACAAAACCGATCAGCAGCCGCTAGAGTCCTCAGCCGCCGCCGCGCTTGACTTGAGCTATCTGGCCATTGCCGAGGCGCAGGGCTGGACGGTCGCCAAGTTCTCGGCGCTGACTGGAGACGGCCTAGAGGCACTTCAGGCGCAGATCGTGGAGCGGCTTGAGCCGGGGCCTTACTATTACCCGCCTGATCTCGTCACCGATCAGCCAGAGCGGTTTATTATGGGCGAGCTAATCCGCGAGCAGATCCTGGAGCTAACCCGCGAGGAGGTGCCGCATTCGGTAGCAATTACCATTGACCGGGTGGAAGAAGACCGCCAGATCACGCGGATTTTGGCCACGGTTTATGTGGAGCGATCTTCGCAAAAGGGCATTTTGCTGGGCAAGGGCGGCCTGATGATGCGGGAGATTGGCACGAGGGCGCGGCAGCAGATCCAGAAGCTGATTATGGGCAAGGTCTATATTGAGCTATTTGTAAAGGTTCAGCCCAAATGGCGACAGTCGCGGCTGCATCTGGCAGACTTGGGCTATCGGGTCGAGTAAAGACCCCAGTAAAAGTTCAATGGATACCCCAGAGATCTCGGCGAAAAGTGGCTAAAAATGACGTGGTTTGAGGTTTTTGCGGCAATTGCTTAAGAACTTGTTAAGCGCAGCTCATTTTTGGGTTTCCGCCCTTACACTAACTGATCAAGATACCTCCTAACTGCGTCTTCAGCCTCATCAATTTTGCCTTTGGGTTAAATTGGTGGGGCTGCTCTTTTTGAACCAGCTCTAAGCTTTGAATCAGAGGTGGAAATGAGTTTTAAGACTTCAGTGATTATCCCTTGCCATAACGGCGAGCTGTTCTTAGCGGAGGCGATTGAAAGCGTCTTGTGCCAAACGGTTGCCGCCGCCGAGATTATTGTGATCGACGATGGCTCAACTGACGCAACGCCCCAAATCGTCAGTCGCTACCCGCAGCTGCGCTACTTGCGGCAGGCTCAGCAAGGGGTTTCGCAGGCCAGAAATGCCGCCGCTGCCGCCTGCCAGGGTGACTATCTGCTGTTTCTAGATCACGATGACCGCCTGCTGCCTGAGGCGATAGAACTGAACCTTAAGGCTTTTGCCGCCCATCCAGACAGCGGATTTGTGTTTGGCCGATGTCGCAATATTGACACTGATGGATTGCCCTTAAACAGCGAGAATCGCTCCATTTTAGAGCAGCGCTATGATCCGCCATTCTATCCGCAGCTGCTTCAGGGCAATTCTATCCATCCGCCCGCACGGCTGATGATTCAGCGTCAGGCGTTTGAGGCGGTGGGCGGGTTTGATGGTAGCCTCCAGGTCTCGGAGGACTATGATTTTTGTTTGCGATTGGCCGCAGCCTATCCCGGATTTTGTCACAATCAGCCGGTGGCTGAATACCGCAATCATGGCTACAGTGTCTCAAATCGGGTGCGCTCTACGCAGCATCTGCTGGCTGCATTGAAGGTGCTGGATCGGCAGCTGCCCAAGCTGCAAGATCATTCTGAATACGAAGCTGCCTATCAACAGGGCAAGCGGCATTGGCAAACGGTCTACAGCCCTTATCTTGTCTACGATCTGATGAAGTCTCTCAAGTCAGGACAATGGTCTGATGCGGTCGCTTCGCTAGGACTGATGCTGCGCTATCGTCCGCAGGGGCTGCTGGACTATGGGCTGGAGCGGCTAGGGCTAAGCAAACTGAGGGCGGTTGATTAAAGGCTCGCCGCAAAAATTGACTCGTCCTGCTCAAAGGCTTTGAACTCCAGCGCGTTGCCGCTGGGGTCAAGCAAAAACATCGTCGCCTGTTCGCCCGGTTCGCCCTGAAAGCGCAGGTAGGGTTCAATCACAAACTCAACGTTTTGCGCCTTGAGTGAAGCGGCTAGCTGCTCCCAGTCAGGCATTTCTAAAATCACGCCCCAATGCTGGACAGGCACCTGCTTGCCATCGACGCGATTGGTCGGCGGCTTGCCAATTTCTGGGCAGAGATGCGCCGTAATTTGATGTCCAAACAGATTGAAGTCAATCCATTGCTCAGCTGTGCGCCCCACCTTGCAGCCCAAAACCGTTTCGTAGAAGCGGCGGGTGGTGGCCAAGTCTTGGACTGGAAATGCAACGTGAAAGGGTCTAATGGTCATAAAAATCTAGATTGAGGCGGAGCTTGCTGCTTTAGCGTAGCTCGATTGTACCAATTATTTGAACGCTAACGGCAACGCTGAAATTACAGCAATCCTTAAGTCGAGAGATGAAGATTGAGCCATTATCCCAAAAGCTAGCGCCGCCAAAAAAATTCCCAGCGCATATAGCCGCCGGGAATATTGCTTAGGTATATCAGATACTCCTCAGCCTAGCCACTGATGGCAGGAAAGCCTATCACCCAGGCGGGTGATTTATTCTTCATTCACAATTAAAGTGAGCCAATGATTCAGTCAGCTATTCACGCTGAGCATTCCAGGGCGCAAAAAACGGCAGCAGCATTAGACCGGGCAGCGCCGCTGCCACCGTAAACAGGAAAAAGCCCGACCAGCCTAAACTCTCAGCAATTTTGCCAGAGGGCACAGTCAAAATATCGCGGCTCACAGCTACCAAACTGGAGAGCAGCGCATATTGCGTCGCCGAAAACTGGCGGTTGCAGAGGCTCATCAAAAAGGCCAAGAAGCCCGCTGTCCCCAGTCCGCCACAAAAGTTCTCGATATTAATCGTCAGCACCATTGCCAGATAGTTTTGCCCCAATTGCGCCAGCCCCAAATAAGCCAAGTTGCTCAGGGTTTGCAGCCCGCCAAACAGCCAGAGCGAGCGGTTGATGCCAATCTGACTCAAAATTGCGCCGCCGCTTAGCGCCCCGACAATTGAGGCCACCATCCCCATGCCAACCCGAATCGTCCCAATCGCCGTCTTGCTAAAGCCCAATTGCAGCAAAAACGGCGTGGTCATGCTGTTTACCAGCGCGTCGCCGTAGCGATAGAGCATCACAAACAGCAGAATCGCCAGCCCTCGCTGCCAGCCAAATCGCCGCAAAAAGTCGCGAAACGGCAGATAGACGGCCTCTGCCAAGCTGCTGGGTGGTGTAGCCGAGTCCGGTTCGGGCGCAAAAGCCGTCGCCAAAACGCAGGCTGCCATCAGCCCCGCCATCAGCAGATAGACCAGATTCCAGGGCAAAGAGTCGGCCAAAATCAGCGACCCGGCTCCCACCAAAATAATCGCAGCCCGGTAGCCCATTAAATAAACCGCCGTACCAGCTCCCATTTCAGCAGGCTGCAAAATATCCGTGCGGTGAGCATCTACGGCAATATCTTGAGTGGCGCTAAAAAAGGCAATCACCAGCGCATTCACCGCCACTAGCTGCAACGCCTGCTGCGGCTGCTGAAGCGCCATCGCCGCAATCGCCAGCGTTAGCCCCATCTGCGTCATCAGCAGCCAGCCCCGTCTGCGCCCCCAAATCGGCGGCACGTAGCGATCGAGCAGCGGCGACCAGAGAAACTTCAGCGAGTAGGGCAGCGCCACAAGGCTAAACAGGCCAATCGATCCCAGGCTGACCCCCGCTTCAGTCATCCAGGCTTTCAGCGTATCGCTGGTCAAATAAAACGGCAGCCCAGAGGCAAAGCCCAGCAGCCCCAGCGCCAGCATCGTTCGACTCTGAAAGACTTTGAGGCTCTGCATTGCGGTTTTAGGCTGCTAAAAAAATAGGGAGACGAGAGCCTGTACGGTAATGGCTGAAGGGGGCGAAAGTCAAGAGGCGCTGCTTTTGCCGAGAGCAGGATTAGGCGTTTATGAAGACCTCTAAGACTTGAGTTAGCGCGAGGATCTGCTCCTCGTTTAACCGCTGAGCAAAATGCGTACAAATAGCTTGTGAGTAAACGTGCCACATTTGCTGTCGCATTTCTAGCCCTGCCTGAGTAATCGCCGCAAACGCACCCCGACGGTCATGGCCACAGCGCT
>CASBQH010000274.1 GCA_949127695.1 Synechococcales cyanobacterium PMM_0073 | reverse complement strand
CTAGTGCCTAGCTTGACCCAAGCGACCGACAGCCGCCAGATGCTGCTGCACCAGACGCAGGCTGACTTTGAGAAATATGTCTCGCGTCAGTCGGTTTAATGCTGAACTGGCCAGTTCAGGCGGCTACCGGGACTGGCTCATAGAGATATTCAAACCAGTTGCCTTCGGGATCACGGCCATAAAACGAAGCCGTGCCGTCACGGTGTTCATGGATTTCGCTGAGATGCACGCCATCCGCCTTGAGCTGACTATAGGCGGCTTCCACTTCAGCGCGTTCGTGAAAGATAAACCCAAAGTGAGGGCCAGACTGGCTGTAGAGCGGACTTAGCAGCGCCAGCCCATCTTCGCCTGCCTTAAGATAAGCCCAGTCTGCATCTTTCCAGACTAGATCCATGCCCAGATTTTCATAAAACTGAGTTGCCCGATCTAGATCCTGAACGGAAATTGCGACATGCCCGATTCGCTTGAGTTTCATATGCTTCTAATGCTAGGGTCTATGGCGAACTGAATCACCACCTGTTGCTTCCATTGTAAAACAGCGCCGCTAAGCCAGAGACCAATCCGCGCTAAGCTGAGAAAGACAGCGGCGAGGAAAGTTTATGAACGGGTTAATGCAGCGTCTAAACCGATGGCTAACGGTTGGATTAGCAACAGTTGGACTATGGCTGGGCAGCTGGGCGTTCACGCCGCCAGCTTTAGCAGTCGTCCCAATTGCCCTCAGCGACATTGACTATCACGACTGCCCTGCCGAGATTGCAGCGGGCACAATTGCCGCAGGCAGTCCGATTGCCGCCAGCTGCTACATTGTCACGGGCAAAGCCGAAAACAAGTCGGGCAAGCCGATTGTGAATGCCGATATTTTTGGCCGGATCTATGACGCCAATGACAACCCGGTGATGCAAAATCGCACCCGGCTGGGTTCCATTGAAGAAGTCCCACCCGGCGTTAGTGACTTTGAACTGCGGATTTCGGTGCCTGCCAATCAGCCGACGCCGCTGAAGCTAAAGCAGTTTAAGGCATCCGGCTTTGTGGGTCTGGTCAGGCGCTGAGTTGGGCGCTGAGTTAGGCGCTGATCTGCTGCATCAGGGGAATCGGTCGATAGAGCGTGTCGCGCTGCTGAGTGAGGCGACCCACTGACACAATGGCCGCCTGCAAATCTGCCGCCGTTTGGCAGGTGCCGCCCTGTGCCCCAGCCATGCTGGTAATATGCTCTTCCATCAGCGTGCCGCCAATGTCGTTGCAGCCCCAGTTTAAGGCTGTGGCCGCACCCTCTAATCCCAACTTCACCCAGCTCGGCTGATGGTTCACAATCCAGTTACCCAAAAAGATCCGCGCCACCGCCATCAGCCGCAGAGCATCTGATAATACGGGCTGGTCGCGTCCGACTCGTCGCCGCAGCGGCTTGGGCGCATCTTGCCCGACAAACGGCAGCAAAATAAATTCGCTGAACTGAGCCGGGTGCCGCTGCTGCTGTAGATCGCGCAGCTTGCCCAAATGCCGCATCTGCTGCTGAGGCGTTTCAATATGGCCAGAGAGCATTGTGCTGGTGGTGGGCATTTCTAGCCGATGTGCGGTTTCCACAATTTCTAGCCAGATTGCGCTGCTAATTTTTTCAGGACAGAGGATTTGGCGCACCGAGTCATCTAGGACTTCGGCGGCGGTTCCCGGCATCGAATTCACGCCAGCTGCCTGCAAGGCGAGAATCACCTCGGCATAGCTGAGGCCATCTTGGCGGGCAATAAACTCGACTTCTTGCGGCGAGAAAGCGTGCAGATGCAGCTGCGGAAAGCTGGATTTGATCGCCCGCACAATTTTGAGGTAATAAGCCAGCGAGCTGTGGTCAATTTGCGCCTGCGGATTCAGGCCACCCTGCATACAGATTTCAGTCGCGCCTACCTCAACGGCTTCGGCGGTTTTTTGCAGAATGGCGGCTTCGTCTAGCCAGTATGCTCCAGCCTGTCCGGCGTCTCGACGGAAGGCGCAAAAGCTGCAATGCTGCTCGCAGATATTGGTGAAGTTGATATTGCGGTTGAGCACGTAGGTTACGGTGTCGCCCACCTGTCGCTGCCGCAGCTGATCGGCAGTTGCTTGGATGACCGCGAGCGCCGCTGGCTCGGTTTGCAGCAGCAGGATCACACCTTCAGCCTCAGTGATGTCTGCACCCGCGAGGGCGCGATTCAAGATCGGTTCAAGAGAGAGAGCGGTCACGGTATATCACCTCAACGAGTCTGTCTTTATGATGACGCGACTCAGGCCAATTGCGCTGCTAGCAAGGTATGCGCCAATGGTTGGTTACTAGGCAACTGCGGAAGGCGATCATCGAGATCAACGGCAAAGATGAGTCACGATAACCGGGTTAAGCTGAAGCAATCTGGAGCGTTTAGGACAAACTGATGCTGCAAACCAAACCCCGCTTTCAGAATTTTGAGGACTATTTGGCCTATGACGACGGCACAGATCATCTGTACGAGCTATTTAACGGAGAGCTGATTGCAGTGCCGCCAGAGTCAGGATTTAATGTTGGCATCGCCACATTTCTGCTTGTCCAGTTTGCCCTGAGATTAGGGCATTTGCGAGTCCGAGGACATGGGCTAGAGCTAGAAGTCCGGGGTGAACCCCGCAATCGCTTTCCTGATCTGACGATAATCCGCGAAGAGCATATCTCGCAGATTATCCGCCGCAACACGATTCGGCTGTCGATGGCTCCGCCGCTTTTGGTGGTGGAGGTCGTCAGTCCGGGCGAATTGCAGCACAGCCGTGACTATATTGCCAAGCGCACCCAGTATCAGGACATCGGCATTCCCGAATATTGGCTGATTGATCCGCAGCGGCAGACTGTCACTTTACTTATGTTGCAGGATGCTGTCTATGTCGAATCGGTCTTTCGCGGCCAAGCGCTGATTGTCTCCGCGCAGTTTCCAGAGCTGAGCCTGAGCGCTGAGCAGATTTTGAGCGCTGGGAGATAGCCCCACTTTCTATAGCAAGTCCAGCACCGCCTGCGCTTCCCGATTCCGGTTCTGCTGCTGGAGCAACTCGGCCAAAAAGCGATAGTCTTTAGCAATTCTGTCGGTATAGGCTTGCTGATCGGCTTGGGGCGAGCCTCGCAGTCCAGCTCGAATCGACTCGCGCACTTCCACCGATTTTTGCAACTGCTGAATTGCGGATATTGGATCGTTTTGGT
>CASBQH010000273.1 GCA_949127695.1 Synechococcales cyanobacterium PMM_0073 | reverse complement strand
GAGCATGGGACTGAGAATCCGTCTGATTTACTATCCGCCGTACCACAGCAAGTACAATCCCATAGAACGTTGTTGGGCAGCGCTAGAGCAGTTCTGGAATGGTGCTATTTTAGACTCAGTTGAAGCTGCCCTCAATTGGACAGCTAACATGAGATGGAAAAGACTTAAACCGATTGTGCGTTGGGTTGAGACCCTTTATTACAAGGGCATAAAAGTATGCGAAGACGAGTTAGAACAGTATCAACCACTTTGGCACCGGTTTGAAACTTTGCCAAAATGGGACATCACGATTGTTCCGTCTTGACTGGTGTTTTTTTTAATTGCAAATCCCTTAGCTCAATTCTCCTCTCCAATCTGCTGCGAGGCCAGTTGCTCTAGCTGTTGCAAATAGGCATTGGCCGCTGGATGTTGGGGAGCCAGCCGTCGGGCTACTTCCCAGGCCGCAATCGCTGATCGAAACTGACCTTGCAAAGCCCAGAGCTGCCCCCTGAGCGTATGAAAATCAGCGTTCTGATGCAGAGTTAAAGCCTGCTCATTCCAGGCTGTGGCTGCTGGATAATCACCGACCTGGAGCGCCTGGAGCGCCCGTCGGTGATAGCCAATCGCCTGATCATGCAGCTGGATCAGCGACGTGAGATCAGCTCCACAGCGATGACAGCTCAAAGCGCTATCCGGATCATCCAACTCAGCCAAGGGCGAGCGGTAAGGGGCACGACAGACCGGACATTTGATCGGGGCGGCTCCTCGGCGTGGCTCAGGTGGCATGGGGCGCAGCATAGTAGAGAAAATCAGACAGCTCTTCTTGCAGCTCTGAAACAGTTGCCGTCTCGGCTGCGGCTAGGGCATGTTCCAGCGAATCCAGTAGCTCTTGGAGTTCTTCCGCCTGCTGATCTGCGAGGCTGCTCAGCAGTTGCTGGGCGCGTTCGATCAGGTCAGCGAGTTCGGCGTCGGCTGGCTGGCTGACTCTAACGCCAGAGCCAGTTTTCGTCTCATCTGAGGTAAACAGAGCGTCTAGGTTGGCTCTGGCTTGCTGCAATTCGGAGCTAGAGAGCCGCTGAATTCCGGCATGATTGACCATCAGTTTGCCCTGCTTGCCCTTGCCTTTTTCGGTTGTGGTCACGGTGAGAATTCCGTTTAAGTCAAAGTCAAAATGCACCTCGATTTGAATGCTGCCCGCCGGAGCCGGCGGTAGCCCTTCAATGCGGTAAGAGCCCAGCGGGACGTTTTCTTCAGCGACTTCATTTTCGCCCTGAAAGATTTCGATTTCGACCACCGCTTGATTCGGACTCAACGTGGCATAGACCTCGGAGCGGGACACAGGCACAACGCTGTTCCGAGGAATGATCACGCTAAAATATCCCGGCATCACGCCCATCGGCGTATCCACGGCTGCCGAAATACCCAGCGAATGCGGAATGACATCAACTAAAATCGCGTCGATCTCTTCCCCGACCAGAACTCCGGCTTGCAGAGCTGCTCCCAGAGCCACCGAAAGATCGGGCTGCACGCCTTCGACGGGAGCCTGACCCAGATGATCCTGCACCATCTGCTGCACCAGCGGAATCCGCGTCGAGCCACCGACTAAGATGATCCGATCGAGGTCTTCGGCTTGCAGTTTGGCATCGCTCAAGGCGCGGTCGATCGCCTCCAGGGTTTCTGTCAGCAGCGGGCGAATCAGGGCTTCAAAGTCAGTGCGGGCAATCTCGGTTTCTAGATGCAGCGCCGTCTTGCCTTTGCTGCCCAAAAAAGCTTCCCGGACTGGGGCAAAGGCGTGAGTACTCAGGGTGACTTTAATCTGTTCGGCGGCGCGCAGCAGGCGGGCTTGCGTCACGGGGTCATCGGGAACAGCCATCCCGTGGGTCTGCCGGAATCGTTCGGCTAGGTGAAGCTGGAGTCGTCGATCAAAGTCGTCGCCGCCCAGCTGATTGTTGCCATGACTCGCCAGCACTTCTGTGACAGATCCCGTCATTTCCACTACCGAGACATCAAAGGTGCCGCCGCCCAGGTCATAGACCAGCACCCGCTCCGTCTCTTCCGAGCGCAGATCGTAAGCTAAGGCTGCTGCCGTCGGCTCGTTGAGGATTTGCAGCACCTCTAGGCCAGCAATTTCGCCAGCCGTCTTGGTGGCCTGTCGCTGAGCGTTTGTGAAATAGGCAGGCACCGTAATCACGGCTTGGGTGACGGCTTCTGCCAAGGCGGTCTCTGCCCGCTGCTTCAGGGCGCGTAGAATCATCGCTGAAATTTCGTGGGGCAAAAAGTCGCGGGTCGGGTCTGAGCCACTGCCTTCGCTGCGGAGGATAGTTTTGTGGTCTGTGCCCATCCAACGCTTGATCGAGCGGACGGTGCGATCTGGCGCAGCCGCTGCTTGACGCAGCGCGGCTCGTCCCACTAACAGCTGACCTTGGTCATCAAAGCCCACGCAGGAGGGCAGCATCAGCTCGCCATCTTCACCCGGCAAGACTCTCACCTGACCGTCTTCAACGATTGCCACTTCTGAATTTGTCGTACCTAGATCGATTCCTACAGCTCTGCTCACAGATCTTCTCTCCTCTGCTATTCCTGGTTGACTGCTACAATCACCTGTGCCTCACGCAAGACTTGATCTCCCCAGAAATAGCCGCGTACCACCTCCTGAACGACGGTATTGTCTGAGATATTTTCCGAGATGGTTTCGGCAGCCGACTGACGCGCTTGCCGTCCGACCGCATACATGGTTTGGGGATTGAAAGCCTGTCCCTGCGCCAGAATGGGCAGAACCTGATGCTGCTTCAGAATATCTAACAGCGATCGCCGAACTAAATCAATCCCCTGCTGATTGCTAACGCAGAGATCGCGCAGCAGGGCGGTCGCGGCGGGGTCTGCCTGCGCGGGCGCGGGCTTGCTGCTTGAGCCTTTCCAGCGCTGCCAGAATTGCTGGAGGCCAGATTGAGGTGGCGATGGCGGTGATGATGAGGCAGCGGCCAAGTTGTCAATTTGCGTTTGCCAGTGACTGCAAGCTTGGTCGAGGGCATCCAGGATGGTCAGCAGCTCTCGCCATAAAGTTTTTTGATCAGCTAACGCTGCACCCTGCTGACTGCTGGCAGCTTGCTGTATCCGCAGCTGTTCCTGCTCTGTTTCTAAGGCGGTCAATGCCTGCTGGAGCGTGGTCTGACTGCTTTGGAGCAGTTTGCCCTGCTGCTTGACTTCATGCCGCAGGGCGATCCATTCTGCCACCATTTGGTAGGGGTCAAATGGGGCGGTTGACTCGGGTTCTGCTGCTAGATAGTCTGGGGGCTGAGGCACTGTTTGCAGCGAATCGAGAAATTTTTCAAACAGCGCCTGTCGATTTATAGCCTGCCGATCCATAGCCTCGCACTTCCTCAAAACGTCTCTCGAATCATTTCCTCTAAGCTAACTGCTAGCTGAGCGGTCAGCCGCTGCCGCAGCTGTTGCAGCATCTCTGGATCTAGTGTCGCTTCTAAGGGGCGAACCAGGAAAAAGAACTCATCCGCCGCCGCAGATTCACCCTGACGCGCTGCATCATAAGCGGCGCGAATCGCTTTGAATTGTTCGGGATGGCGATGGGCTGGAAATTCTTTCAGCTTGGCATGATACGCGGCTTTAATTTCGGCAGGACTGGCGTTGGCAGAGAGACCCAGAAGTTCGTAGGGAGAAGTCATGATCTGAATCTAGAGGATGGACTTGTGAATGCACCAGGCTAGCGACCTCGGCGTTTGGGCGGGCGACGAGCAGGCGGCGATAATTCGCCAACCGGCAGACCGAAGTCAAAACCATCTGACCCACCTGCCCCAAAACCGGGCGGCATCGCGTCATTCATCAGCTTTTGCTTGAGCTGCGGCAGCATCCGCTTCAGCTCGTTAGGCGGGAGTTTGCGCCCCAGCATTTTGGTGATCATTTGCTCCAACAGCTGATCCATATCTTCCAGTTCCAGGCTATCGAAATCATCTGGATCTGGGAGAAACTCTTGGGTGAGCTCTCTCTCAATAAATGCCTCTTCCTGCCGGAAGGCTTGCAGGGCTTTGGCATCCTGCAAGCGACGGGCAATTTCAAACCCCTGCTGCTTTAGCTGCTCATACTGGGCTGAATGCAGCGGATAGGTGGTTGCCTTTGCCAGCAGCAGCAGCGGATTTTGCGGCTCTTGCCGGAGCGCCCGGTCTAGAAAAGAGCGGAGAATTTGATCCTGCAAGAGGGTCTGGGTATAGAGGCGCACCTGAAGCTGGACTTGAGCCAGAGCGTTGCCGGGTTGAGGCTGAGCCGCCAGATAATCCTGAACGGGAATTTGCAGTTTTTGAGGATCGCGCTCTTTGAGCGCCAGAATTACCAGATGCGCGGTTCTGGCTTCGGGCTGCTGAGCGCCCAGCTCAAGAAGCTGCTGCATATATTGCGTGATCAGCGCCAGAATTCCCTTCTCGCGTTTGGCGAACAGCAGGATGGAGAGGGCAATGGCCTGCAATGCGGGCAGCTGATCTAGTGGGGATAAGCCTTGGAGCTGCTGCTGCCACTGCTGCACGGCCTGCGGCTGATTGAGCGAAATCTTGCCGCCAGCAGTTGGCTCTCCCTGCGCGGCCTTCACCAAAATTTGGCAGGCGCGGATGGCCGGGTTGCGCTCGCTGCCCGCCTGCACTAAAGGTCGAAACAGCTTATATTGGCCGGTGGCGAGGGCTTCAACCCAGGGCAGCAGCTCTGCCTCGGCTTCAGGCTGCAAATCGCCAAATTTTTTGCCAAACCGTCGCCGCGTTTCTGCTGCCGCTGCCGGATTGCCTAATTTTTTCCAGGTATCCACCAAGACACTATAGACCTCTCCCGTCCGACAGCCCGCTTCTAACGCCTGACTCAGCAAGCGGGTGGCTTCGTCATATTGCTGGTCTAGGACGGCAATCAGCCCATGCCGCCCAATCACTTCTGGCGAGGTTGGATCAAGCCGTTCGGCAACTTTCAGCTCGCCGAACGCAGTACGCCCGCGTCCCATCGCCATCCAGGTATCGGCCAGACGGCAATGTGCATAGACCAAAGTCGCCTTAGCGCGTTCTGCTGGCCAGTTTTGGGGATGCTGTTTAAAGTCTTGCTCTAGCCATTTAACTAGCCGGGTTAAGAGGCGCTGGAGTTCTTGATAGTCTTCGTTCAGATCTAGGACTCTGACCAGATTCACCGCCAGCTGCGGATTAAAATCTTGTTCGCGCAGCAGCTGCTGCCAGAATCCCGCAGCGCAGTTCATTTCCCCCTCCACCATCGACTGCTGTCCGGCCAATGTTAATAAAGCCGGACGCAGCGAGGCGAGTTCGGGGAATCGGCTGGAGCGACGATCCAGCTTGAGTAAAATATGGGCGGCTTCGTGAGGATTGTTCTCCTGAATCAATTCCAGCAGCGACAGCAGATCGACCAGCTCAGCCGAAAATCCGGGGCTGAGGCTAAACTGCATCTGCTCAAGCGGCGGTTGTCCTGTTTCCATCTGCTGCAAGATGGCCAGTCGCTGCAAGATTGAATGTTCACTGTAGGTGGGGCGGCGCGAGGCAATGCTCCAGCTAGAGCGGCTAGGGATGCCCAAGCCCAGGCCAAGAGCAGCAGCTTCCCACTGCTGGAGCGCCTGTAGGCTATAGATCTGCCAGATATCAGGCCGATCAGCGGGCGTCACTGGGCGCTTCACCTTCTGAAACGCGCTCAGGGCGGCTGCGGGCTGCTCTGCCTGGAGCGCCAGAACGCCCCGCAGCCAATGCTGCTGAGCCGCTGGAAAGCGTTTGGCCTGCTGAGCCAGGAGCTGTTCAACCTTGTCCGTCTCGCCTTTGAGCAGCAGCAGCTTGGCATAGCAGATGCTGAAGGCTTTGGGTAGACTACCATCTTCAAAGGCAACCTGAATTAAGCTGACTGCTGCATCCAGGCGATTCAGCGCCAGCAGCGATTTGGCCAGCCAATAGTGCGATTCTCCCGTTATCCCCAGCTGCAACGACCGACGCAGCGAGTTCTCGGCCTGCTTAAAATCTGCCTTTTGAAATTCTTGTTGGCCGCGCAGGAGCCAGACTTGGCCGGCTGAAGGGGTGATCACCAGATCGGGCTGTGCCTGCTGGGCTTTCTGGATCTCCTCTAAAGCTTGGCGGTATTTATGCTGCTTCAGCAGAGTCAGCAGCCGCGCCTGAAGCTGATCGGGCACGAGCGACGCCTGAATGGATGACGCTGGAGCGGCTGAGGATGCATGGCTCAACCGATTCTGTCTGGGGAGGCGTGGTTTAGCCAAAAGGGCTCCTCCGAAAAAATAGTGCCATTAAACTTTAGAATAACGCTTGCCGGAGTTTTTGCAACCTGCTGGAGAGTTTGGGGCGAAATCAGCGCGGAGACTCGTTCTACTCTCGCTCCTTGACTATGGCATCCCGTTCGCTCAGGTGGAAGAGCATCACAGTTTGCTGCAAAATAACGGCTTCCACTTTCCGCCGCAGTCTCAGCCGTTTAAAACCTTTTGATGAATTTAATCTCTTGAAGCATCTCGATGAAATAATCGTTTTTTGCTTTATCCTCACGTTTGTCATAGATGCGAAAGTTGATCGGATAAGAATTACCCGTGATGTCTCTGTAACACAGCGTAATCAAATTGATTCCCTTAACCGTTTGCTTGTGCTTTCCAGACCAGAAGTATCCGACCAAAGCAGTTTTATTGGGGTCGCGGTAAGGCTTATCCACCCCGCTGTCATCGATACTGGCAGTTCCCCCTTTCAAGTTCAGTTCCGCTTGGACTTCATCAGACAGGTCTTTAGAGGTATATTACTCTCTTATCAGAAAACGGTTAACGCTATCGTGACTGAGTTCTTCAAGCATCTCAGCCAAACGCACAGAACTCGTGTACTTGGGTTCTGCCAGAAGGAACAAGGTGTAAAGATTAGCATTATACTAAGCAGTTAAGGGCTTTGACCGTTCTCTCACAACCGGAGACCACTCAAGATGGTTAGAGGCTCTATCAAAAGTAAATTCTACGCAATCCCAGAACCACCTGTCACACCATAAACTTCGCCTGTGATGTAGCTACCTTCTTGCGACGCTAGCAGTACGTAGATCGGGGCAATCTCCACAGGTTGTCCGGGGCGTCCCATTGGCACTCCAGAGCCAAATTTTTCGATCTTATCCTGAGTCTGTCCGCCGCTGGGCTGGAGCGGTGTCCAAAACGGGCCAGGAGCGACGGCATTAACGCGCACCCCCTTTTCAATCATCTGCTTGGAAAGGGCTTTGCTAAACGCGACAATGCCCGCTTTGGTCATCGCATAGTCCATGATAGTTGGCGAAGGCTCATAGGCTTGTATGGAAGTCGTATTGATAATCGCTGCACCCGGCTGAAGGTGCGGTGCTGCTTCTTGAGTAATCCAGAAGAGCGCATAAAGATTCGTTTTGAGTACGGTGTCAAACTGTTCAGAAGTAATTTCTGCTAGCGAGGGAGTGGTATCTTGAACAGCTGCATTATTCACTAAAATATCTAAGCCACCGAGTCCCGCGACGGCATCTTGCACAAGCTTGCGGCAAACCTGCTCGTCAGATATGTCACCAGGCAGCGCAACCGCTTTGCGTCCCGCTTGTTCAATCAGCTCTACGACTGCCTGAGCATCCGCTTGCTCACTGGGGAGATAAGAAATTGCAACATCCGCGCCTTCTCGCGCAAAGGCGATTGCGACGGCGCGACCAATTCCTGAATCTCCGCCCGTAATTAAAGCTTTACGACTGGTAAGCTTGCCGCAGCCAACGTAGCTCTGCTCTCCGTGATCAGGCTGCGGTTCCATATTTTTAGTGAAACCCGGAGCGGGCTGTGGCTGCCGAGGAAACGGCGGCTGTGGGTATTGATGACGCGGATCTTGCATCCTTAAGCGCTCGTTTTCCATTTGATCTCCCATGTTGTAATGTACACAGTTATAAAACCACTACTACAGCGCATCGACTTACTTTAGACAGAGTTTGGCTAGAATCAATGTACATAGAAGCTGATCCGATCCCCCCAATCCCCTAAAAAAAGGGTGATTAATCAAGATAACGGCTCGGAGAATCTCTCACGGCGGACATAGTTCATGCATCGGATTGTCCAGCTTGCCCAGAAGTATCATCTGAAGATTCAGCTAGCCTATTACCCGCCCTATCACAGCAAGCACAATTCAGTAGAGCGAACCTTTGGTTGGTTAGAGCAGCATTGGAATGGCAGTTTGTTAGATGAAGTGGCAACCGTGATTCGCTTTGCCGAAACGCTCAGCTTCAACGTCAGCCTTCTGCTCAGGTAG
>CASBQH010000272.1 GCA_949127695.1 Synechococcales cyanobacterium PMM_0073 | reverse complement strand
TGCTCCCCGAACTATCGGGATTAGAGCTATGCCGCCGGATCAGATCGCATCAAAATCCCCTGCCCGTGCTGATGCTCACGGCTTTGGGGCAGCCTGAAAATCGCGTCACAGGGCTGGATGCTGGAGCCGATGATTATTTAGTCAAACCGTTTGTGATGGAAGAACTGCTGGCGCGACTGCGGGCGCTTCAGCGGCGATCTCCGCAACTCCAATCGCCCAACCTATCCCTTGCCGGATTGACTCTCGATGCCGCCAATAATTTGCTACAGGTAAATTTAGACTCCTGTGCGCCTCAGCTTATTCCGTTGACAAACAAAGAATTTCAGCTGCTGATGTACCTGATGCAAAACCCCGATCGGATTGTTCCGGGCAGCAAATTGCGACATCAGCTTTGGGATATTGACGAGGAGCCTATCAGCAATGTGGTGGCCGCCCAAATGCGCCTTCTTCGCCGGAAGCTGGCAAATTGCGGCTGTCCCTGCCCAATTGAAACGGTTCCTGGCGCGGGCTATCGATTTAACTCTCAGCTTTCCACTCAGTTATGAACAGCTACTCCCTGTTTCGGCGCAGTCGCTTACGGTTAGCCTTTTGGTATGCCGGAGTAATGGGCATAATTTTGAGTGTTTCTGGCTTTGGCATCTATCGAGCCGTGATGCAGGCAAACTGGGCCGCAATGGAGCGCGAAATTGAATCAATTGCCGGAACGCTACACGATAGCGTCGAACCGCTGCTGCCTGCTGCTGAAGCGCCGACTGCTGTGCTGCAACAGATCTTTCCCGATCTCTGTTTGAGCGGAGAAGCCTGCAATACCACCCCAACGCTGATTCAACGGCATACGATTGGGATCAGCGATCGGAGCACCTATTACATTCGGCTATTCAATTACCAAGGCAAGCTCCTCGCTTTTTCACCGAACCAACCTCCATTGCTGCCCGACAGGCTCAACCGCTCCCCCTGGCAAACGTTTCGCTCGACAAACGGCATTCGCTATCACCAATTCACCACGATTTTGCATAGTGCTAAGGCACGTCACCCGGCAAACAAACCCAATCTCCACCCCTCTTGGGGCTATTTGCAGATTGGGCGCACCTTAGCCCCCTTTGACACTGAAACTAGCCGCATTCAATGGATTTTGGCGACTGGCTTTCCCATTGCCCTGCTCTTAGTTGCTGTTTCGAGCTGGTGGCTCTCAGGCTTGGCAATGCAGCCAATTTACCAGTCCTATCAGCAACAGCAGCAGTTCACGGCCAATGCTGCCCACGAACTGCGATCTCCCCTTGCCAGTCTCTTGGCAACTGTAGAAGCGATCCTCCGCCTACCGCAATCCAATCGGCAGAATATTCCAACAATGCTCCAGACGGTTGAGCGGCAGGGAAGACGCTTGAGCGATTTAATTACAGACTTATTATTTTTGTCTAGCCTTGAGCAACATTCACTGAAGCAACATTCAGGGGTAAAACCATTTCAGCCCTGTTGCTTAAACGATTTGGTGAGCGATTTAACCGAAGAATTTTTAGAGCTAGTGACTGCCGCTGACATTCACTTAACCAGCCAAATTCCGAACAGCGAGATCTATGTTCTGGGTGATGAATCACAGCTCTATCGTCTAGTTTCTAACTTGATTGCGAATGCGATTCAGTACACGCCTGCTGGAGGAGAGGTGCTAGTCAGCTTAGAATTCTATGAGCGCAGCACATGCGTAACAGTAAAAGATACAGGTATTGGTATTGCGCCCAGCGAACAAACCCGCATTTTTGATCGCTTCTACCGAGTTGAGAGCGATCGCTCCCGCAAAACCGGTGGTATAGGGTTGGGGTTGGCGATCGCTCAGACAATTACCTATCTTCATAAAGGTCAGCTTGTCGTCAAAAGCAATCCAGGGCAAGGCAGTCTATTTACCGTTGATCTGCCTAGAATTTTTAATAGAGTGGAGAGTCAGGTGAAATCTCTGAATTCAATGGATAATGGCGAGTGAGGTTGCCAAACCTGACGCTCCGCTGTCCAGAACCATTGAACCCATGAATTCTAGCGCTCCTCCCCCACCGCTCGACCGCCGTCCGCCCAATCTGCCGCTAATTACCATGCTGCGGCTGGGGCTATACCAGATGGGGCTGGGGATCATGTCAGTGCTAACGCTGGGCGTGCTGAATCGGGTGATGATCAAAGAGCTGGCGATTCCGGCCACGATTGCCGCAGGCACAATTGCCATGCACCAGTTTGTCGCTCCGGCTCGCCTCTGGTTTGGCCAAATGTCAGACGCTAAGCCGATCGGCAGCTATCACCGCACGGGCTATATCTGGATTGGCTCAGCCCTGTTTGCAATTGCCTCCTTTGTAGCGGTGCAGGTGATGTGGCAGATTGGCGACAGCCTCACAGGCGGCTGGAGCGGGCAAACCACCGCCTGGACGGGCGTTTTGGCGCTGGTGTTTGTCTGCTACGGGATTGCGCTCAGCGCCGGTTCCACTCCGTTTGCGGCGCTGCTGGTGGATGTCTCGGACGAAGAGAATCGCTCTAAGCTGGTGGGTGTGGTGTGGTCCATGCTGATGGTGGGGATTGTGGTCGGGGCATTGATCAGCGCCAAGCTCTTGCCGCAGCCGGTCGGGGGCGACTGTCAGGCGTTGGGCAGCACTGATTTAACCCTGCTGCGGGCGGCGGTGAATCGGCTGTTTTTGATTGTGCCGGCGCTGGTGTTTGGGCTGGGCATCTTGGCGACTGTCGGCGTCGAGCGCAAGTATTCGCGGTTTGCCCAGCGCTCGGTCTTAGTAGAGCGCGACGACCAAATTACGCTGAAGCGAGCGCTGCGCGTGCTGACTGCTTCGCCCCAAACGGGTCTGTTTTTCACCTTCCTGCTGTTCATGACGATCAGCCTGTTTATGCAGGATGCGATCATGGAATCCTACGGCGGACAGGTATTTGGCATGTGCGTGGCAGACACCACGCGGCTCAACGCCTTTTGGGGCACAGGCACCTTGCTCGGCATCAGCCTCACGGGCTTTGCGATTGCCCCCCGAATTGGCAAAAAGCAAACCGCCAAACTGGGCTGTGTCCTGGTCGCCTGCTGCCTGATTTTGATAATTTTGATCGGCTTCACCGCCAATCCCAAGCTTTTACAATATGGCCTCTTGCTATTTGGCTTTGCCTCTGGCATCACCACCACCGGCGCAATCAGCCTAATGCTTGACCTGACCGCTGCCGAAACGGCGGGCACCTTCATTGGAGCCTGGGGCTTGGCGCAGGCGATGGCTCGCGCCATTGCCACGGTACTCGGCGGCGCAGTCCTCGATCTGGGTCGCTGGATCTTCCCCAGCATCACCCTAGCCTATGCCCTAGTCTTCATCACGCAGGCCATTGGCATGTTGACAGCAGTCTGGCTCTTGAGCCGAGTCAACGTCAATGAATTCCGCAACAACACCAAAGCAGCCATTACTGCTGTAATGAGCGGCGAACTCGACTAGCCTGCCTTCCAAATGCTCTCAAGTCTATGACAACTCTCAACTGGCCAGAGATCCTCAACTTTGCAACTGCCCTGACTCACCGCGTCGGCACTCGTCTGCTGCAAGAGTTTGGGCAGGCCACCGCTACCGAAAAAAGCGACGGTACGTTAGTCACAGAGTCTGATCAATGGGCAGATGCTGAACTGCGCCAAGCCATTCAGGCGGCTTTCCCAGATCACGGCGTTTTGAGCGAAGAAGTCGAGCATATTTTCCCCGACACCGACTGGTGCTGGATCATTGACCCAATTGACGGCACTACCAACTTTGCGCGCGGCATTCCAATCTGGGCAATTTCGCTGGGGCTGCTCTACCGAGGGACGCCAGTGTTTGGCTATGTTTATGTGCCGCCGGTGGCGCAGGCATTTCACGGCTTCTGGCAGGCTGGCGCTGATGCTCCAACTGGAGCCTATTTAAACGGCGAGCCGATCCAGACGAGCTGCGCTGCGCCATCGGGCAACCAGTTTTTCAACCTCTGCGCTCGCAGCCTTTGCGTCCTGCAAAACCCCTTGCCCTGCAAGATCCGGATGCTGGGAGTGGCCACCTACAATCTGCTCACCATTGCCACGGGCGCAGCCTTAGCGGGCGTAGAAGCAACGCCCAAAATCTGGGATATTGCGGCAGTTTGGGTGATTGTCCAGGCCGCAGGCGGAGTCTGGCAGCCGCTGGAAAGCCAGCCGATTTTTCCGCTTCAGCCTGGAGCAGACTACAGCAGTCGCGCCTATCCCACCCTGGCGGTGGCTCAGCCTGAGCTGCTGGCTGGCTTTTTGCCGCTGGTTGAATGCTTGCGCCAGCCCTAGTAGTGATTTAATAGTGATCTTTAATAGTTATCTATCCATAACCTCTCGGCTAATTGCTGGAGGGTTCCTCAACTTGGTTCACCCGACGCATCTGTAAAATATCGCTCATCTTGCGAATTTGGCTAAAGATTCGCTCTAGCTGGTCATGGTCAATGATGTCAATTCCCAGATCGATTACCGCAGTTTGTTCTGGAAACGTTTTGACCTGAGCGCTCCGCACGTTCACGTTACAGTCACTCAGACGAGAGAGAATATCTTTCAAGACGCCAACTCGATCAATCACTTCAATTAATATCTGGACTGGATAGGTCAGCGGGCGGTGGGAGTTCGGCGCATTCCAGCTCACCGGAATCAGCCGCTCACCCGGAATGCTTTCAGTGTTGCTGCACCCCTGCCGATGAATGGAGATGCCGCGACTGCTGTAGTCTGCTCCAGGCTGAAGCGGAAAAATCGGCTGGCTTTCCAGCGGCTGCCAGTCTCCGCCTGCGGCCTGGAC
>CASBQH010000271.1 GCA_949127695.1 Synechococcales cyanobacterium PMM_0073 | reverse complement strand
TTTATCCTGTTGGTCTCAGACTGGAAAGTCCTGAAAAGCTCATTCTATGAGCAATGGCGGACGAATTAGACCCGGGTAATATATTCTCTCACCTGGATTTAACACCTAGACAGGTATCGCCTAAGACCTTGCATTTGTCAGGATTTCCCCACAGAGCAGATTTGGGATGTCGATTACCGCTGAAACTTGGACAATAGAGGAAGCAGGATCACAATCGCTACTGGCCTTGCCGACCTGACCGACCTTGCCTGAACCTAACATTGAACTGAGGACGAGTTACCGTGGTTTTACAAGCAGAAAAGATTTTCAACCCCTACGAGAGCCAGACGCAGGCCATCGCTCGCGAGCTGTTGAGCGCCACCCGCGAGAATCGCAACTTCTTCAGCCAGATGCGCGACCAGATGCGCTGGGACGATAAGCTGCTGGCCTGGACAATGAGCAATCCGGGGCTGCGGGTGCAGATGTTTCGGTTTATTGACTGCCTGCCTGCGCTGCACAGCAAGCCCGAAATTGCTCGGCACATGCAGGAATATCTGGGTGATGATGCAGTCGAGCTGCCCAGCGCTTTGAAGGGGCTGCTCAGCTTTGCCAATCCTGAATCGATGCCGGGACAGGTGGCGGCTACGACTGTTTCTACAGCTGTGGAAACATTGGCGCATAAATATATTGCTGGTGAAACAATTCAGCAGGTGATCAAAACCGTAGAAGGCTTGCGGAAGCAAAAGATGACTTTTACGGTAGATTTGCTGGGTGAAGCTGTGATGACAGAAGCTGAGGCAAAGCTATATCAGCAGCGTTACCTAGAGCTGATGCAGCAGCTGACTGAAGCCGCCCAGCGCTGGTCTACGGTTGGGCAGATTGACCAAGCTGACGGAGAGCCGCTGTCTAAGGTGCAGGTTTCGGTGAAGCTAACCGCCTTTTACTCGCAGTTTGATCCGCTGGATGCAGCGGGCAGCGAAGCACGAGTGAGCGAGCGGATTCGGACGCTGCTGCGTCGGGCGCAGCAGCTGGGGGCAGCGGTGCATTTTGACATGGAGCAATATGCCTACAAAGATCTGACGCTGGCGATTTTGAAAAAGCTGCTGCTGGAAGATGAGTTTCGCCAACGCAGCGATTTGGGCGTGACGCTACAAGCCTATCTGCGCGATTCTTATGGCGATTTGAAAGATTTGATTGAATGGGCGAAAGAGCGCGGTACGCCGCTGACGGTGCGGCTGGTGAAGGGCGCTTATTGGGATCAAGAAACGATTAAGGCGAATCAGCATGAGTGGGAAGTGCCGGTTTACTCGCGCAAAGAGTCTACCGATGCCAACTTTGAGCAGATGACGCGCCTGCTATTGGAAAACCACGAGCACCTCTATGCCGCAATTGGTAGTCATAACGTGCGGTCGCAGGCTCACGCGATTGCGATTGTGCGGGAATTGAAAATCCCGGCGCGGCGGGTTGAGCTGCAAGTGCTCTACGGCATGGCCGACAAGCTGGGCAAGGCACTGGTGGATCAAGGGTTTCGGGTGCGGGTTTACTGCCCGTATGGCGAGCTGATTCCCGGCATGGCCTACCTGATCCGGCGACTGCTGGAAAACACGGCCAACTCGTCGTTTTTACGGCAAAACCTGGAGGAGCGCCCGATCGAGGAGCTATTGGCGGCTCCGGTGCTGGCAGAAGAACCGCCTGCGCCTAAATCCCACGGCTTTGTTGGATCTCCTGATACCGACTATGCCGACGCGAATCAACGCCAGCTTGCCGCCAACGCCATGCAGTCAGTCCGGCAGCAGCTCGGCAAGACCTATCTGCCGCTGGTGAACGGCGAGCGGATCGAAACTGCTAATCTGGTCAATTCGGTGAATCCTTCTAACCCCAGCGAAGTGATTGGGCAGGTGGGCTTGCTGGACGTGGAGCAGGCTGAAGCCGCGATTCAGGCCGCCAAAGCTGCTTTTCCAGCCTGGAAGAAAACGCCTGCTAAAGAACGCGCCAACATTCTGCGGAAGGCGGCTGAGCTAATGGAGCAGCGTCGCGCCGAACTCTGCGCCTGGATGGTGCTGGAAACGGGCAAGGCGCTGGGACAGGCTGACCCGGAAGTCTCAGAAGCGATTGATTTTTGCCGCTTCTATGCCGACGAAATGGAGCGGCTAGATCAAGGCACAAACTACGATGTATCGGGCGAAAACAACCGCTATCACTATCAGCCACGCGGCATTTCGCTGATTATTTCGCCCTGGAATTTTCCTTTAGCGATTCCGACCGGGATGACCGTAGCTTCGCTGGTGGCGGGCAACTGCACGCTGCTGAAGCCTGCCGAACCGTCGTCGGTGATTGCGGCCAAGCTGGCCGAGATTTTGATTGAGGCGGGCATTCCCAAAGGCGTATTCCAGTTCGTTCCCGGTAGAGGTTCTACGGTGGGTTCGCATATGGTGCGCCACCCAGACGTGCAGATGATTACTTTTACGGGTTCCCAAGAAGTTGGCTGTCAGATTTACCGCGAGGCGGCAGAACTCCAGCCCGGACAGCAGCACCTGAAGCGGGTGATTGCCGAGATGGGCGGCAAAAATGGCATCATTGTGGACGAGAGTGCTGATTTGGATCAGGCGGTGCAGGGCGTGGTCTATTCGGCCTTTGGCTACAGCGGCCAGAAATGCTCGGCCTGTTCGCGGGTGATTGTGCTGGAGCCAATCTACGAGGCGTTTCTGAATCGCTTAGTAGAGGCGACGCGCTCGCTGAATATTGGCGCGGCGGAACTGCCCAGCACGCAGGTTGGCCCGGTGATTGATGCGAATGCCCAAAAGCGAATTTTGGAATATATCGAAATCGGTAAATCGGAGGCTAAAGTAGCACTGGAAATGGCGGCTCCAGAAGGCGGCTATTTCGTCGGCCCGGTGATCTTTAGCGAGGTGTCGCCAGATGCCCGGATTGCTCAGGAAGAAATCTTTGGCCCGGTGCTGGCGGTGCTGAAAGCCAAAACTTTCGACGAGGCGATTGAAATGGCCAACAGCACTACCTTTGCCCTCACGGGCGGCCTCTACTCGCGCACACCGTCTCATATTGAGCAAGCGCAGGCTGACTTTGAAGTGGGCAACCTCTACATCAACCGACATACGACCGGCGCTGTGGTGGCGCGTCAACCGTTTGGCGGCTTCAAGCTCTCTGGTGTGGGTTCTAAGGCGGGTGGCCCCGATTATCTGCTGCAATTTCTGGAGCCGCGCCATATTAGCGAAAACGTGCAGCGGCAGGGCTTCGCGCCGATTGAGGGGGCTGAAGGTCAGTAAGCGCGATCTGGGCTTCTAGATCTTGTTTTGCGGTAGGGGTTGCGTGAGCATCTCTACCGCTTTTTTATGCGCTCAATTAATTCTGCTGTTCTACAAATTTATCAAAAGCTCTCCGGAATATTGTAAACAAATTGCGTAGTTTCACTCAGCTGAGATTTCAATAACGGAAACTGAAATCAACCAGTAATCATGCAGCTTAAAGGAAATCTTATTCAGCAATAGATTTAGCAATAAAACCAGGTGAATATCATGGCTAAAGATTCCAGCAATACGTTTGCGAAAGCTAAGCTGCTCAAGTTCTCTGGCAACAAAGGACTGCTGAATGAGCAGATTGGCGGAAAGGATCGCTTTGACTTCATCAAATTTAACCTGACCCAACGCAGCAGCTTTGTCGCCCGCCTAAACAAGCTCAAAGCCAAAGCCAACCTGCTCCTGCTGGGCAGCAACAGTCAGAGAATTGGGAGATCGGCTCAATCGGGCATTAAGCCTGAGAACATCACCGCCACGCTTGATGCTGGCCAATATGTTCTCAAAGTGACTGGCACAAAGCAGTCCACCCGCTATCGCCTCAGGCTGACTCAAACGCCAGATCTCAGCCCGACTCCTATTCCGACTCCGACTCCTGGTTCAACGCCGACACCGATGCCAAACACCGCGCCCGTGCTCAGCACCAATACTGGCGTCACCCTGCTCAAAGGTACTTCTGCGACGCTGAATGGCAACTTGCTCAGAGCCACTGACGCTGAACAGCAGAGCTTGATGTATAGCCTCACCCAACTGCCTGTAGCGGGCAAGCTGAAGCTCAACGGCACTGACCTATCAGTGGGACAGACCTTTAGCCAGGATGACATCAACAGCGGTCGTCTCAGCTATCTCAACTCAGGCGGCATTCGGCAGCTGACCAACAACGACAAAAATGACTATAACCCCCAGATATCGGGGTCAAATGCAGTCTGGTATGGATCTGACGGCACTGACGATGAAATCTACTTTTACAACGGCAGCACGATCACTCAGCTGACTAACAACGACAAAAATGACTATGACCCCCAGATATCGGGGTCAAATGCAGTCTGGTCTGGATATGACGGCACTGATTATGAA
>CASBQH010000270.1 GCA_949127695.1 Synechococcales cyanobacterium PMM_0073 | reverse complement strand
TTTACAACAGCCGCTTGGTCAGCATGATTGTCTCTCGGCTCATGTCTTCTGGCAAAAAATCAATTGCCTACGGCATTATTTATGATGCGTTCAAGCTGATTGAAGAGCGAACCGGCACAGAGCCATTGGAAGTGTTTGAACGCGCCGTCAAGAACGCAACGCCTTTGGTAGAAGTCAAAGCCCGTCGCGTCGGTGGCGCAACCTATCAGGTGCCGATGGAAGTGCGCTCCGAGCGCGGTGTCGCCCTAGCGCTGCGCTGGATCACCCAATATTCTAGAGCGCGAGCAGGCCGGACAATGGCAGGCAAATTGGCCAACGAGCTAATGGATGCCGCCAACGAAACGGGCAGCGCAATCCGCAAGCGGGAAGAAACGCACCGGATGGCCGAAGCCAACAAAGCATTCGCTCACTATCGCTACTAAGCGCTAGTAGACAGGCCGAAGCAACACGGGACAGGCAGCAAAAGTATAAAATCTTAATAGAAGCAGTAGGAGAATCACTCCAGCGGAGATCTCAGGAGGTAGCTGTGGTACGGACTATCCCGTTAGAACGGGTACGCAATATTGGCATTGCCGCGCATATTGATGCAGGCAAGACGACGACAACTGAAAGAATTCTTTACTACTCTGGCGTCGTCCACAAAATTGGCGAGGTGCATGAGGGCACGGCTGTCACCGACTGGATGGATCAAGAGCGGGAGCGCGGCATCACAATTACGGCGGCGGCAATTAGCACCTCTTGGACGCGACGCGATCCTGAAAATCCGATTGAGCCGCAGCCCGGAGCGCCCGAACACCGGATTAACATTATCGACACGCCCGGTCACGTAGATTTCACGATCGAAGTTGAGCGTTCAATGCGGGTGCTGGATGGCGTGATTGCCGTGTTCTGCTCGGTGGGCGGCGTGCAGCCTCAGTCTGAAACCGTTTGGCGGCAGGCTGATCGCTACAAGGTGCCTCGGATTGCCTTCATTAATAAAATGGATCGGATGGGAGCCAACTTCCTCAAGGTCTATGGCCAGATTCGCGATCGGCTACGCGCTAACGCCGTGCCGGTGCAGCTGCCGATTGGGGCAGAAGAGGGCTTCAAAGGCATTATCGACTTGGTGCGGATGAAGGCTTACTACTACAGAAACGATCTGGGTACTGATGTCGAAGTGGCTGCGATTCCGGCTGACATGCAGGAGCTAGCCGCTGAGTTTCGGCTGAAGCTAGTTGAATCTGTGTCCGAAGCCGATGACGCGCTGATCGAAAAATATCTGGGCGGCGAGGAGCTGAGCGAAGCCGAGATTCGTGGCGCTCTGCGGAAAGGCACAATCGAAGGCAAAATCGTCCCCGTACTCTGTGGTTCAGCCTTTAAAAACAAGGGCGTTCAGAAGCTGCTGGATGGCGTGGTAGATTACCTGCCTTCGCCCAAAGAAGTGCCGCCGATTCAAGGCTTACTGCCAGATGGCGAAACCGCCACTCGGCCTGCGAATGACGAAGCGCCGTTTGCGGCATTGGCCTTCAAAATCATGGCCGATCCCTATGGTCGCCTCACCTTCATTCGCGTCTATTCTGGCGTGATGACCAAAGGCACCTACGTCTACAATGCCTCGAAAGGCAAAAAAGAGCGGATCTCGCGATTGATTCTGCTCAAGGCCGACGACCGCGTAGAAGTAGACGAGCTGCGGGCAGGCGACTTGGGCGCAGTTCTTGGCATGAAGGATACCTTCACGGGCGATACGCTCTGCGACGAGAGCAAGCCGATTATTCTGGAATCACTGTTTGTGCCAGAGCCGGTGATCTCAGTGGCGGTTGAGCCAAAAACCAAGCAGGACATGGAAAAACTCTCCAAAGCCCTGCAAGCGCTCTCTGAAGAAGACCCCACTTTCCGGGTGCATGTCGATCCCGAAACCAACCAAACCGTGATTGCCGGGATGGGCGAGCTGCATCTTGATATTCTTGTAGATCGAATGAAGCGAGAATATAAGGTAGAGGCCAACGTCGGTGCGCCGCAGGTCGCCTACCGGGAAACCATTCGCAAGCCCGTGAAAGCCGAAGGCAAGTTTATCCGCCAGAGCGGCGGCAAAGGTCAGTATGGCCATGTCGTGATCGAAGTAACGCCCGGAGAAGTTGGCAGCGGCTTCGAGTTTGTCTCCAAGATTGTCGGCGGCGCGGTGCCCAAAGAATATATTGGCCCCGCCGAGCAAGGCATGAAGGAGGCTTGCGAATCTGGTATTCTAGCAGGCTATCCGGTGATTGATCTAAAAGCTACTATGGTAGACGGATCATTTCATGACGTAGACTCTTCGGAGATGGCGTTCAAGATTGCTGGTTCAATGGCAATCAAGGAGGCCGTGATGAAGGCTTCGCCGGTCTTGTTAGAGCCGATGATGAAGGTTGAAGTTGAAGTTCCTGAGGACTTCATCGGCAACGTGATTGGAGATCTCAACTCCCGTCGAGGTCAGATCGAAGGTCAGGATACCGAGCAGGGCATCGCCAAGGTGACAACCAAAGTCCCCCTGGCTGAAATGTTTGGGTATGCCACCGACATTCGGTCGAAAACCCAAGGTCGCGGCATTTTCACGATGGAGTTTAGCCACTATGAGGAGGTTCCTCGCAACGTGGCCGAAACGATCATCGCGAAGAGCAAAGGGAACGCATAGTCAGTAAAGAGGAACGGATAGAGACATGGCACGCGCAAAATTTGAACGGACAAAACCCCACGTTAACATTGGTACGGTTGGTCACGTTGACCACGGCAAAACAACCCTGACCGCTGCGATCACAATGACGCTCTCGGCGCTGGGTCAAGCTCAGGCTCGCAAGTATGATGAGATCGACGCTGCGCCCGAAGAAAAGGCGCGCGGCATCACGATCAACACGGCGCACGTTGAGTACGAAACCGAGAACCGCCACTATGCTCACGTTGACTGCCCTGGGCACGCTGACTATGTGAAAAACATGATCACCGGCGCAGCTCAAATGGACGGCGCAATCTTGGTTGTGGCTGCCACCGACGGCGCAATGCCCCAGACCCGCGAGCATATTCTGCTGGCGAAACAGGTGGGCGTACCCAGCATTGTGGTCTTCCTAAACAAGATTGACCAGGTGGATGATGAAGAATTGCTGGAGCTAGTTGAGCTAGAACTCCGCGAACTGCTCAGCAGCTATGACTTCCCCGGCGACGATCTGCCGATCATTCGCGGCTCTGGCCTGATGGCGCTAGAAGCAATGGTCAAAGCCCCCAAAACCAAGCGGGGTGAAAACGAGTGGGTGGACAAGATCTATGACCTGATGGATGCGGTCGATTCCTTCATCCCTACACCAGAGCGGGATGTGGACAAGCCCTTCCTGATGGCGGTTGAGGATGTCTTCACGATCACGGGTCGCGGCACGGTAGCCACAGGCCGAATTGAACGTGGGAAGGTGAAGATTAACGAAACCGTCGAGCTGATTGGCATTCGCGAAACCCGCACCACTACCGTCACCGGTATCGAGATGTTCAAGAAGAGCCTCGACGAAGGGATGGCTGGTGACAATGCTGGTCTACTGCTGCGCGGCTTCAAGAAAGAAGATATCGAGCGTGGCATGGTGCTAGCCAAGCCCGGTTCGATCAAGCCCCACACCCAGTTTGAGGGTGAGGTCTACATCTTGACCGAGAAAGAAGGTGGACGCAAAACTCCCTTCTTCCCTGGCTACAAGCCTCAGTTCTACGTCCGCACTACCGACGTGACCGGCACCATTGTGGCCTTCACGGCAGATGACGGCAGCGCGGCTGAGATGATCATGCCCGGAGACCGGATCAAAATGACGGTGGAGCTGATCAACGCCATCGCGATTGAGCAAGGAATGCGGTTTGCCATTCGTGAGGGTGGCCGGACGATTGGAGCAGGCGTAGTCTCCAAGATCTTGAAGTAGACCGCACCCGCAAATCATTCAGCAGCCTTGATTTAAGGTCAAGGCTGTTGAACTTTGAATAACTGAACCTTGAAAACCCAAAATACCTAGAGTTAATCCTATGGCCACCATTCAACAGCAAAAGATCCGCATCCGCCTTAAAGCCTTCGACCGTCGCCTGCTCGACACCTCCTGCGACAAAATTGTGGAAACCGCCAACCGCACCAACGCCACAGCGATTGGCCCAATTCCGCTCCCCACCAAGCGTCGGATCTACTGCGTGCTGCGTTCGCCCCACGTCGATAAAGACTCGCGTGAGCATTTTGAAACGCGCACCCATCGTCGGATCATTGATATCTATCAGCCTTCTTCCAAAACCATTGATGCGCTAATGAAGCTCGACTTGCCCGCAGGCGTCGATATTGAAGTGAAACTCTAGGAAATTTGGGCGTAAGCTCGGTCAATCTGACCAACTTGCTCTTAACAATGCGATAAACTAATCAGAGTAGTTACGAGTTGTAACTACTCTTTTTTCATAGATTTTTGTTCAACCCAAGCTATGCCCTTGTCTAAGTTCACTTCGCTGGAAATTCAACCGTAATGGCGTTCTCTTCATCCGTGGCTGTGCGTGAGCTGCCGCTGTTCCCGCTCTCAGAACTCGTGCTGTTCCCTAACGTGCCGCTGCCGCTGCATATCTTTGAGTTTCGCTATCGAATGATGATGAGCACGATTTTGCAGAGCGATCGCCGCTTTGGTGTGCTGATGGTTGATCCAGATGAAGGCAGAGTCGCGAGCGTCGGCTGCTGTGCCGAAGTGGTTTATCACGAGCGGACGCCGGATGATCGGGTTTATATTAAAACAGTCGGCCAACAGCGGTTTCGGGTGCTCGACTACGTGCGTGAAAAGCCTTATTACGTGGGTCTAGTTGAATGGATCGAAGATCACTCCACCGATCGCGATGTTCAAACGCTGACTGCCGATGTCGATCAGCTGCTGCGGGATGTGGTGCAGCTTTCGGCGAAGTTAACCGGGCAAGAAATTGAGCTGCCTGACGATATTCCTGACTCGCCAGTTGAGCTATCTTACTGGGTGGCTGGCAACTTAAAGGGCGTGGCTCAAGAGCAGCAGCAGCTTTTAGAGATGCAGGATACGGCGGCTCGCCTAGAGCGGGAAGCTGAAATTTTAATGACGACTCGTAATCATCTCGCCGCTAGAGCTGCGCTCAAAGATGCCTTTGAATAGCCACGCTTTTGCATCGCTGCGCTACGGTGTAACAGGCGCTAGCTCAGCAAATTTAATGCTATAGCTGCCAAATAGCTTCAGCGTTTCACTATACTGCTCCAACTCCTGAATCGCTGCTTGAACTTCAATGGACTGGAGACTCGCCTCAATATCCACAAAAAATAAATAGTCTCCCAGCGAGCGCTTGCTGGGACGCGATTCAATCCGACTCAAATTGAGATCGCGCTGGGCAAAAACCTGAAGCGCACTCATCAGGCCGCCGGGTCGATTCGCAGGCAGACTGAAGGCCAGCGATGTGTGACTTCCTGCGTTTGATTTGGCCAGACTCAGTACCCAGAATCGCGTGCAGTTATCCGGGTGATCATTGACTGGATAAGCCAAAACTGGCAGGTGATAGATTTGAGCCGCCCGCTGAGAGGCAATCGCCGCAGCTGTAGGGTCTTGCTTTAAGTATTGCAGCGACTCGGTGGTTGAATTAGCTGGGACAAGCTGGGCTTTAGGCAGATGCTGAGTGAGCCAACCCTGACATTGAGCCAGCGCCTGCGGATGCGAATAGACCGTTTGAATTTGCTCAATTGTCTCAGCACAAGAGATTAGCGCATGGGAAATTGGCAGCACCAGCGCCTGCTGAATTTGCAGCCTATTGAGCTGCCAGACAGTATCTAGCGTTACACCCACGCCGCCTTCAATCGAGTTTTCGACTGGCACAACCGCAAGCTGGCTCTGCTGCTCCGCAACCGAAGCAATTGCCTGGACAATACTCGGATAAGGACAGAGCTGAGCTGGCTCAGCTGCATCCAGCAACTCGGCACAGACTAGCGCAGCCATCTCGGTATAGGTTCCGGACGGCCCTAGATGAGCAATGGATAGGGGCATAAATAATCAGGCAATCCAATAATTTCGCGGTATCAGCTTCAAAATAGCAGGCGGTGGGGTGGCTTAAGCTGGGATACGGCAATTGAGCAGGTTGAACTCCGAGGCTTTGGTTCAAAACAAGATAAC
>CASBQH010000269.1 GCA_949127695.1 Synechococcales cyanobacterium PMM_0073 | reverse complement strand
GTGATCGCGGCCAAACGGATTTTCGATTTCAATGCCGATCTGTTCGATTCCAAACAGCATAAAGCTAACCAGCAGCACCATCGGCACAGTCAGCCAGCCCATCTGATGCACGAATTGCAGCGGCAGCAGCAGGCAGTAGATTAGCAGCAGCTGCTTGAGATGAATCGCATAGGCGGTCGGGATTGGCGTTTTCAGAATTCGTTCGCAGCCACCCAAATTATCTACCAGCTGGTTCAAGAGCTGCTGCAACTGCCCTAGCTGATAGATATGCAGCCGCTGTTGCTGGTGGCAGCTTTGCAAATAGTCTTGAATCCAGAAGGCTATTTCTAGCGGTGGATTCTGCATCTGCGCCAGCTTGTCATACTGAGCTGCCGAGAGCAGCGGCTTCAACTCCTGATTAACCGACTCTCGCCGCAGATGCAGCTTAGTGGCCACCGAAAAAGCAGCAATTAGATAAAGCACTGCGGCCTTTTCAGCGCGATCGGCACCATGCTGGTCTGGGTCAGAGCGCTCCTGCACAGTCACCCAGAGGTGTCGCGCCAAGTTGCGAGTCGTGTTGACCATGCTGCCCCAGAGTTTGCGGCCTTCCCAAAACCGCTCGTAGGCTGTGTTGGTACGAAACACCAGCATCAAACCCAGCACTATATTGGGCAGAACGCTGGCTACCGCTGGAATTGCTACCGGCCAGCCCTGAGCGTGAAGCCCAGTAATCAATCCGGCGAAGGCTGTGCAGAACAAAGTCCGATCCAGAATTGCCGGGATCACCGAACCTCGCCACCGCAGGGCAGATCGAAACCAGGAACGCTGGGATGGCGTCGGCAGAAACAGCATACTGAAGCCTTGAGCAGAAGAACCAGTGGCCACTTGCTGAAGCGCTTATGGCTGCAACAATTCTAAACAAAAGCTTCAGCGATGTCTCTGCCTGTAACTGCCGCCCTTTACCCAACCTGCTGATGCTGCCGCATGGTTTGGACAAACTTCTCAAACAGATAGTCAGCATCATGTGGCCCCGGACTGGCTTCTGGGTGATACTGCACCGAAAACAGCGGCAGGGTTTTGTGCTTTATCCCGGCTACGGTCTGATCGTTCAAGTTGAGATGCGTGATCTCTATATCGGTATCGGGCAGCGACTCGGCGGTGATGGCAAAGCCGTGATTTTGGCTGGTGATTTCCACCTGCTGATTCAAGCCACAGGGCTGGTTCAGCCCCCGATGCCCGAATTTGAGCTTGAAGGTTTCGGCTCCCATCGACAAGCCCAAAATCTGATGTCCCATACAGATGCCAAACATCGGCTTGCCGTAGGAAGCCAGCAGCGCTTTGGCGGTGGCAATGCCTTCAGTCACCGCCGCCGGATCGCCAGGGCCATTCGAGAGAAAAATACCGTCTGGCTCGTACTTCAAGATCTCTTCAGGCGGCGTACTGGCTGGCACGACAATCACCCGACAGCCGTAGCTGGCCAGCCGCCGCAGAATATTGCGCTTGACGCCAAAATCAATGGCCACCACCGTGAGGGGCGCGGCCTCTGGCTGGGGCTGGGCGGCAAACTCCCAAACGGCATCAGTGGGTTCTGACCATTCATACATCGCTTTGGTTGTAACATCTTTAACCAGATTCAGACCGGCCATGCTGGGCGCTTCCTGCACCTTCAGCAGCAGATCCGCCGGGTCAAGAATCTCAGTAGAAATGGCTCCGTTCATCGCCCCGGTTGAGCGAATTTTGCGGGTGAGGGCGCGGGTGTCAATGCCGTAGATTCCCAGTACGCCATGCTGCTTTAAATAGTCTTGCAGCGACTGGGTGGAGCGCCAGTTGCTGGGCCTTGCCGAAATGTTGCGGGCAATGCAGCCCTTCACCTGTAGACGCGCCGACTCTTCATCGGCTGGATTAACCCCCGTGTTGCCCAGCTCTGGATAGGTAAAGGTAATAATCTGGCCGCGATAGCTGGGATCGGTCAGGACTTCTTGATAGCCCGTCATGCCGGTGTTGAACACAACTTCGCCAATCGTGGTGCCCGATGCCCCAAACGACCAGCCCGGATAGGCGGTGCCATCTGCGAGGACGAGCAGAGCCGGTTTTGCGCCAGAAAACAGCATAGAGTCTCACCAGTCAATTTAGCGTCTCTTATCCTACGCTGGGATGCGGCAAATGAATAGTTACAGGCGCGACGGTTTGAGACTAGGATCAAAAGCAGAGCTGGCAGAGGGCAAGATGCGAATTTTGATCATGGGCGGCACGCGGTTTATTGGCGTTTGTCTGACGCGGTTACTCACCGCCCAAGAGCATGACGTAGTGCTGTTTAACCGGGGCAATCGGCCTGCACCCGCCGGCATTGAAGCGCAAATTATTGGCGACCGCACCGATCCCGCTCAGCTTAAACAGCTGCTGGCCACAGAAGAATTTGACGCCGTGTTTGACAACAATGGCCGCGAACTCAGCGATACGCAGCCGTTGGCCGAAATTTTCAAAGACAGAATCCAGCATTTTGTCTACGTTAGCTCAGCTGGGGTCTATCTCAAGTCAGAGCAGATGCCGCATTTTGAAGGCGATCCGGTTGATCCCAACAGCCGCCACAAAGGTAAGTTTGCCACAGAAGCCTATCTGCAAGCCGCAGGCATTCCCTTTACGGCAATTCGCCCTGTCTATATCTATGGCCCGCAAAACTACAACGACCTCGAAGCCTGGTTTTTTGACCGAATTCTGCGCGACCGCCCGATTCCCATTCCTGGCGGCGGCACCCATATCACCCAGTTTGGGCATGTCAAAGATCTGGCGACCGCGATGGTGAATATATTGGGCAACCCCAGAGCCGTCGGGCAGATTTACAATATTTCTGGCGAACGCTACGTCAGCTTTAATGGATTGGCTGAAGCCTGCGCTAAGGCCGCTGGCAAGCCCGCTCCTAAGCTGGTGCATTACAACCCGAAGAAATTTGACTTTGGCAAGCGCAAAGCTTTCCCGCTGCGCCTCCAGCATTTCTTTACGGATATTCATAAAGCCCAAAAAGAGCTGTACTGGCAGCCCGAATATGATTTGATATCGGGGCTACAAGACTCATTGGAACAAGACTATCTGGCCAGCGGACGCGACCGAGCTGAGGTCGATTTTTCACTGGATGACCAGATCTTGAGCGGTGTTTAGTTGCGCTGGGGTGAGTTGGTTCGTTACGATAGTATGTCTGCCTATAAACGGAAGGTTCGCACTGCGGATCAGCTCCTGATGGGTAACTAAGATTCTGGGGCAAAAGTCTGGAGTTTGAGCGCCCAGAGCCTTATACAAGCGTTGTAAGAGATTAGAGAAATGGCAAAGCGGATTCAGTTGGTATTAAGCGAAGACGTGAGCAAGCTGGGTCGCTCAGGCGATTTGGTGGAAGTGGCGCGTGGCTATGCCCGCAACTTTTTGATTCCCAGAGGCTTCGCGGTTCACACTACGCCCGGTATACTCAAGCAGGTTGAGCGTCGTCGCGAAGCCGAGCGCCTGCGCCTGCTGGAGCTGAAAAAAGAGGCCGAAGTCCAAAAAACCGCGCTAGAGAAAGCAGCCAAGCTGGCAATTTCAAAGCAGGTGGGCGAGAACGAGGCGATCTTTGGCAGCGTCACCAACCAGGATGTGGCCGATGCCATTCAGTCCGCAACTGGCATCGAGATCGACCGCCGCACGATTGCTGTGCCCGATATCGACAGCCTCGGCTCCTACAAAATTGACATTAAGCTGCATCCTGAAGTTTCGGCCACCGTCACAATTCAGGTAGTCTCGCTCAATTAGACCAATCAGACTAAGATTAAACTAGGCAGCAGCTGGTTTCGGATGCTTCAAGTTTGTCTCTGTTGCCGTCTCAGCAGCAGGTGTTGTCATGGGCAGATTACAAGCTCGTCAGCCAAAGGGACTGCGTTCAAATCGGCGTTTTAGATCAGGGCGAGTTCGTCTAGGGCAGCTGCTCTGGACTCAACTGCTCTGGCTCTATCAACAGCTTAAGCGGCTTTTGTTGTGGCTCAGCTCTTCACTATTGCTGCTGCTAAAATTTTTACGACGGCATTTACTGCTGGTCTGGATGATGCTTTTGGCAGGCTTAACTGGAGCGTCAGTGGCAGCAATGACGACCCTCATGAATCCCAGCGCCTCTGTGCCGTTTCAGGCTGTCCATGCGCCTGCCCCAGCAACCGCTCTGCCCAGCCCTGCTCTGCCGGTTCCGGTGCTTCAGACTCCAATCATTCAGACTTCTATCCCAGTCGCGCCCGCTCTGAAACCTACGGCTCGTTCCGCTTCTCCATTCTCACTGATCAGCGCCATCTTGATCAGCTGTGCGGCAGGTTGCTTTACGCTGTTGCGATGCCTGACACCTCGTTCGTCAGTTCGGAATCGGCGCAGAGACTTGGTTGCTTCGATTATCCAATCATCTCAGCCAGCTGTTTCTAAGCAGGTTGAACCAGATGCCTCTGAATTTGGGCTGATCGAAGCGAGTAAGGTTGATCAGGCTGCTTCAGAGGCAGACTCAGAATCAAAGCCAATTGAATTAACCGAGCCATCAGAAGATCAGCCCCTCAGCTGGATTGACCCAAACTTGGCCGAAACTCTAGTTCAGATAGCGCGGGTTCAGAACAACCCGCGCCCTATTTCATTCTCAACTGGCAGTAAGTCCTAATAGCGCTACAGGTCGCTGCGAGTGTCGTCAGCGACGCTAGGCGAAGCCTCATAAAGCGCATCTAGCTGCTCGCGGGCATCTTCAACGGTGATTGAGCGCATCACCAAAAAGGGTTCATCGACTACGTTACCTTGGCTGTCGAGCAGCTCTGGATGCGGCACGGAGCGACGGCGCTGCGAAGTCAATGGGCGAGCGCTCGTATCACTATTTGGCCTAAACTCTCCCCGGTTGCCATAAAACCGCTGCGATTCAGAACCCAGCATCATCATATTGCGGATTAAATTGCCGACCGCCAAGAAGGCGAGCGTTGTGAAAGCAAGAATGTAAAGCAAATGCAGCATAAAAACTCCTGGTGACCGACAGCCGATGAGCTGAACTGATGGAAACCAAACCTGAACTCCTAGCCAATTCCGAGAAATCTATCTCTGGGATAGGATGATCCGAAACAAATATTCAGATCACAGAACAATAAACTTTGTTTAATCTCAGTCTATCTATTCTCAGGCCAGTTCGCAGTTCTGGGTAGGTTTGCAACAAATTCTTAAAATTTAATTTTCTGGGCTTGCTAATTTTCTGGGCTTGCTAAGGCTCCTCTGTTTCAGATGCACTCTCTGAAGCCGCTAACTCTGGATGTTCCATCCGAAATTTCATTCCGACCTGCCAGCATTCAGTCACCAGCTGATGCCAAGGCACCAGCACCGAAGTCTCAATGCCTGCCTGCCCGTCAATGGCCTTGAACAAAAGCTGGGTGGTATTCACTTCCTGCTGCGCCTGCTGGACTCTGGCCAACAAAGCTGCCTGTTGCTCGCGGCTCAGAAAGTCGATTTGGTGGTTTTCTAACAGCTTGCGAGAGCGACCAAACCAATACTGAAAGTCCTCTAGCAAGGGTTGGAGCAGAGTCTTGAGGAAATCAGGCTCAGGCAGGTTGGAACCAGGGGTAAACATTTGAGTCTGCGGACTTTACGCTTGACGGACTATACCTAAGCTTAACGCGATTCATGTTTTGTAACAATTTTAATTAGATTTTAAATTGCTAACTAGATTCAGCTAAATTCCAGCTTCGACCATCGCTTGGTGCAGCAGCTGACTCAGCTCTAAACGCTCCGCCCATTCGCCCAGATAGCCATAGTCCAGCGCCTGCTGCTGCACCTTCAGCACGCCCAGCACGTCGCGCCACTGCTTCTCGGAGTTAGACCGCCTCCCCCAAAGCAGCTTGGCCAGGATAATATCTTCAGGCGCGCCGACCCAGTAAAGGGCTTCTCCAGCTAGGTCAATCGATACCATCTGGCGGCGGTTCATCTTAGAGCGATCGAATGGACTGTCGCTGTTGAGAACGACATCGGCTCTCAGCACTTGCTCAATGTGAGTGATACTGAGAACTCTTCCTCGTTCAGCCTTCACATCTTCAACAGCGCCAGCAGGCACATAGAATCCGGCCTGCTCTAATGCAGTGACAAAGGGATCAACTGCGCTAGGGGCAACTTCGATTACCAGGTCAATATCCTGGGTCGTTCTCGGTTCTCCATGAGCAATCGCCGCTACTCCACCTGTGATGTAGTAGCGAATGTTGAGCTGTTCAAAGACGGGATGCAGCAACTCTGCAATAGCGCTAGGATCTTGTGCCCACATAGTCGGATCTGAATTAGGAATTAGGTTTGCTGTCCAGTGCTCTTTGAAAATGACTTGGGAGAAGCGAGTCGCTGTTTGATTAGGACTAGCTTTAGCAATTGCTCTCAGGGCAACAGTCCTCGCCCAGCGAGTCATTGCTGCTGCTGCCTGCCAGCGTTCTGCGGCAGTCTTTTGCCTCAGCAGGTAAAACTGAAGCATATCTGACTCTATGCAGGTATCTGCGGCCTGCGGTCGATAGCCCGGTTTGGCGGTTGGTAGCGTAATTGAACGAAGGTCGGTTGTCATGCGCCCATAGTACAAAGGCTCTCGTCAGCCGTCAACAGATTCATCTCTAGATTTCCGGAAGATTTCCGGAGCAGCCCTTTGGCTATCTGTATCCACCAAAAGCTGGACAATTTTAATACTACAAGCGTAGTATGTAAGAAGCCAAACTTGTAACGTAACCCCGATAGGTTTAACCCCAACAGCCTCCCATGATACGCAACCTGCTTTCCACCTCACAGAACGCCATGCAGTGCCGACCGGATCACGGTCTGGGCAATGCGTTCGCGCTATCTGCGTTTGAGGGTACGTATCGGCTTGAGTGCGGCAAATCGCTCAGCCAAAGCATGTTTACAGTCATCGCCGGATGGCTCAATCTAAGTCAATTTAGCAGCGGCAGGTGCAGGACAATCCTGACACCCAGATAGGGAAACCCAGATTCACTTCCCTATCCCCCGCTCCTGAAACTCAGAGGCGGGGGATGTTTTTTTTAAGGAGCAAAATCGATGCAACCCCAACAGTCACAGCTCTTGCAGCAGCAGGTGGTGGTCTTTTCAAAGAACTACTTGCCCTTGGCACGAATCAACATTAAGCGAGCGATTGTCTTGCTGGTCACGGGGCAGGCAGAGTCGTTGGCCTACAGCGGCCAGCAGTGGGAAGTGCGCTCTCCCAGCGTCGTGCTGCAAGTGCCTGAGCATATTCGCCTCACCGTCAGCAATCCCGAACGGCATTGGAAGCTGCCGCCCGTCAGCCGTCGAGAGATCTTCCGCCGCGACCAGCATCGCTGCCAGTACTGCGGCAGCCACCAGCATCTGACGCTGGATCACGTCATCCCCCGTTCTAAGGGCGGCACGCACAGCTGGGATAACGTGGTTGCTGCCTGTGAACGGTGCAACTCCCGTAAAGGTGACAGGTTGCTGCATGAAACTGGAATGCTGCTGAAGGCCAAACCGAAAGCGCCGATGCACCCGGCGATTGCCTTTGCTGAGCAGTTCTGGAAAGCCCAGCAGCCTATTGATACTTGAGCGCATCTCACCAAAAGCCCTAAAGGAGGCAAGACCGATGTTGAAGTTGAACTACACCGAAGTCGGGCTGTATATGGAGCGGAGTCTGACTGCGCCGGAACTGCTAATTGCCCAGCATGTCTCGCTGGCAATGCGGCTAGGAGAACCGCTGTATGTTGAGCCGAGTCGCGCCGCTTTTCTGCTGCCAGCCAGCATTGCTGAATTGGCGCAGTTGGAGCTGGCATTAGCGCAAGACGCTAGCCCAGCCGCAGTCATTCCGATCGATGACGAGTTTGTGGAGGTGAATCTGAGCGGCAGCTGGGTTGCCGCAGGTCAAACGGCGGATGAGGGCATGTTCCTGACTGTGCTGAATGACCGCGCCGAGGGCTTGATTTGCAAGCTATGGCAGATGACTGTAGCGCTTGTTTCTGCCCTGGCATGACTCCTCTAAGCCAATAGGAGAGGGAAATCCAGCTTCTTCGCTCACGACTTCCTTCTCCTATTCAAAAAACTTGTAGTACGCTCTTGACGATCTGTAGTATGTTGTAGTATAACTGTAGTATCAGCACTACAGGCTCCCGCAAAGCCGCTGTAGTCAACCTATCTGAACCTTGAAAACTGAATTGCCACTTTGGGGGTGTAGCTTAGCCCGGTTGAAAGCGCCAGTTTGTCGAACTGGATATCGTCGGTTCAAATCCGATCACCCCCGCCTTATAGCATCGTGGACGACTAGATAAGTCGCCGTGATCCTCAGTCACGGAGAAGCGGGTGCAACTCCCGTCGATGCTTCTATATTGGGGATGTAGCTCAGTGGACAGAGCGCCTGTTTCCGAGGCAGGAAGTCACAGGTTTGATCCCTGTCATCCTCGCTAACGATCTCCAGGCTGCCAAATGGGTTGGCGAAGCCTGCCGTAGGCTTAGGCGCTGGTCTGCAAAACCAGTCAATCGTGGGTATCTCCTACGGAGACGCTACGCGAACAATCCCCACCCTGGAGTCCAAGCATTGCAGCGTAGCTTAATGGCAAGGTTCAAGTCCCTCTCTACCCACCAAATATAGAGAGTAAACCGATCAGGCGATCGGCACTGTCTGCTAAACAGTTGGATGAACAATTGTGGTATCTCCTGCGGAGACGCTACGCGAACAAGTCCACTGCTCTCCGCTGAATGAGAACGTGGTGTAAATGGATGAACATATTGGTCTACGAAACCAGAGATTGAAGGTTCAAGTCCTTCCGTTCTCGCCAATTGTGGAGGGCACCGCTGAATGGTCGGCAACTGGTCTTGAAAACCAGGGTAGTCCTTAGGCTAGGGGTTCGATTCCTCTGCTCTCCGCTTATGGGAAGTTAGTGAAGCTGGTGCTCACATGCTGCTGAAACCGGCGAGATGGCAGTTCGATCCTGTCACTTCCCACTCATTGCTCCATAGTTCAACTGGCAGAACGCGCGGCTGTTAACCGCGAAGTTGTAGGTTCAAATCCTACTGGGGCAGCCATTCATTGCCAGATCGACTAATGGCAGGTCGCAACGCTCTGAACGTTGAAATGTGGGTTCAAATCCTACTCTGGCAGTCGGGGGGATAAAGAAGCCTGCCTGGGTCAATTCTTTAGCCTCCTGTTTCTCTTGCTGCTGTAGCCCAACTGGAAGAGGCGCTGGTCTTAGAAACCAGATGTTGTAGGTATTGCCTACGGCAACGCCACGCGAACGATTCCTATCAGCAGTACCAAGCACCGAAGGCGGAAGTGATCGACGCGCACGCCCGATAAGCGTGTTATTAGCAGGTTTAAGTCCTGCTCGGTGTACCACTAACTCTCAATTGAGAGGGCAACTGTCTTGTAAACAGTCGATTGCAGGTTCAACTCCTGTCACCAGCTCCATGTATTTCGTTTTGCGATCGTGATATAGAGGCTAGCATCTGAGTCTGCCAGTCTCAGCGCATGGGTTCAAATCCCATCGATCGCTTTTCTACTTTTGGGTTCGTAGCTCCAATGGCTTCGAGTCGCGTTGAGATGCGACTGCAAAGTTTCGCGGATTAGGTTAATCTGCTGAGAGAGTATCGGTGTGATTCATCAGCCTATCCCATGCGTCTAAGCTTCTGCATGATTGTCAAAAACGAGGCGGCTAATCTGGCCGACTGCCTCACCAGCGTCAGCAGCATTGCCGACGAGCTAGTTGTGCTAGACACTGGCTCAACAGACGATACGGTGGCTATCGCGCAGCAGTTTGGCGCTAGAGTCGAGTCGTTTGCCTGGACGCATAGCTTTGCCAAGGCTCGCAATGTGGCGCTGCAATATGTAACGGGCGACTGGGTATTGGTATTGGATGCCGACGAGCGATTGGTGCCGCAAGCCATACCGCAGATCAATCAGGCTATTCAGAACGAGCAGGCGCTGGTGATTAACCTGGTGCGGCAAGAAATTGGTGCGGCTCAGTCACCCTATTCGCTGGTGTCGCGGCTGTTTCGTCGCCATCCGGCCATTCGCTGGTCGCGGCCTTATCACGCGATGATTGACGACAGCGTGGCCGCGTTGCTCCAACAAGAGCCGCAGTGGCAAATTTTGAACTTGGCAGATACAGCAATTTTACATTATGGCTATACTGCTGATACCATTGCTGGTCGCGATAAGCTAACGCAGGCTAGAGCAGCAATGGAAGAGTTTTTGGCAGCTCATCCAAACGATGCTTATGTCTGTAGCAAGCTGGGAGCGCTATATATTCAGACAGGCCAATTTGACCAAAGCATTAAGCTACTAGAAAACGGCTTAGAGTATAGCGAAGAGCCGTCAACTCAGTACGAATTACATTACCATCTGGGCATTGCTTACAGCCGCTCGCAAAATCTTCAGCAAGCCGAAGCTAACTACCGCGCTGCGATCAAACAGCCAATTTTGGAAGCGCTGAAGCTGGGCGCAATCAACAACCTGGGCAGCTTACTCAAAGAGCAGGGTGACTTGGCGCAGGCCACTCAGCTGTACCAGACTTGTTTGGTGATCGCCCCAACCTTCGCGGTGGGATATTTTAACCTCGGCATGACGCTCAAGGCATCAGGACAGCTCGATCTCGCAGTCGCGCACTATCGGCAGGCCATTCAGCTTAACCCCAGCTACGCCGAAGCCTATCAAAGTATGGCGGTGGCGCTGCTCAAGCTGGGGCAGGTCGGCGAGAGTCAAGCGGCATTTCGGCGGGCAATTCAACTCTATACCCAGACAAATCCGGCTGAGGCAGAACGACTGCGGCAAGGGCTGGCAGAGCTTGGATTTCAGGTCTAAGTCTCAGATCTAAGTCTCAAATCTAAACTAACTCTGGCGCTCAGCAGCCCAATCGATCAGATTAAGGCTGAGCGCCGCCGCCCCTCTAGCTCAGCGCCCAATTCACCAGCGTTCTGACCGGGTAGCCTGTGCCGCCCGCGTTGTTGTAGCCGCTCTCTTTATCTGTCCAGACTGGACCCGCCACATCCAGGTGCGCCCAAGGCGTCTCTTTGACAAACTGCTTCAAAAACAGCGCGGCGGTGATTGCGCCACCCGCACGCGGGCCAGTGTTTTTCATGTCAGCCACCACCGACTTGAGGCCGTCAAAGTATTTGTCTTCCATCGGCATCCGCCAGAACTTTTCGCCAGCGGCTTCGGCAGCAGCAGTAATTTGCTCAGCCAAGCTGTCGTCAGCCGTCCAGAGTCCGGCGATATTTTCGCCCAGTGCCACAATGCAGGCTCCAGTCAGTGTCGCCAGATCGACCAGCGCATCTAGCCCCAGCTGGTCGGCATAGACCAGCGCATCGGCCAGGGTGAGGCGGCCTTCTGCGTCGGTGTTGTTGACTTCAATGGTTTTGCCGTTGGAGGCCGTCAAAATATCGCCGGGATGCATGGCATGGCCGCTGATCATATTTTCGGTGACGGCGCTGATGAAATGCACTTCTACATCCGGCTTCAGGCCACCAATTGCTTTGGCCGCACCCAGCATTGCCGCCGCGCCGCCCATGTCGGTCTTCATCATCTCAATGCCGCTGCCTGCGCCTTTAATGTTCAGGCCGCCGCTGTCAAAGGTAAGTCCCTTGCCGATGATTCCGACCTTCTTGCGCGGCGTTCCGGCAGGCCGATAGGTGAGGTGAATAAACTTGGGCGGCAGATCAGAAGCCTGCGCCACGCCCAGGAATGCACCCATGCCCAGCTTTTCGCAGTCGGCCTGCTCCAGAATTTGAATTTCTAGGCCATACTCGTTGGCAATCGCTTCAGCCGCTTTAGCCATCGTTAGCGAGTTGACAATATTGGCCGGAGCCGAAACCAGCTCGCGAGCCAGCGTCACGCCCAGACAGATCTGGCGCGCCTTGGTAATGGCAGCTTCCTGTCCCGCCAAGCCCAGCAGATCTACCTGCTCCAGCTTGCTGCCCTTATCCTCGTTTTCTGACTTAAAGCGGCTGTCTTGGTGCAGCGTCAGCTCAATGCCTTCGGTGACGGCCTGGGCGGTGGCGGCGGCATCTTGCTGCCAGAGCGGAAACGCCAAGCCCAGCGTTTTGCACTTCTCTTTTTTGGCCAGCCGAATTGCAGCGGCGGCTGCCCGTCTGAGGCTCTCCAGCTTCAGCGTCTCGGCTTTGCCCAATCCCACGATGGCCACTTTGCGAATCGCGCTGCCGCCGCCGACTCTGGCCACCGCGCTGCTGCCTTCTTTGCCCTTAAACTCTGCTTCGCCGATTAGCTCTGCCAGCGTACCTGCCAGCTGCTGATCTAGCGCGGCCAGATCACCGCTCAGCTCAACTGCATTCTCAAATAGCCCCACCACCAGACAGTCGCCTGACCAGGCCAAACCTGATGTTTCTATCCCGCGCAAATCCATGTGACTTTCAGCCCAATCTTTTACAGTTAGCTTTTAGTATTGCGTAATTTGCTCAAACCTGACCCAAATCCTGTCTGGGGAATTGCCCAATCTACCAGAGGCACAGCCCACTTTTGAGCGAACGCGATATTATGCATAGCTGAACCGATTGGCTCTGCGCTGCTACAGCCCGCCGGTTCATCTCAGGTTTATATCAGGTTGCTTAGCGAGATGGGTCAGGTTTACCATGCCTATGAAGAAAACTGCTCGAACAGGTCTGAGTCAGGAAGCAACGAGAGCCGCTCATGCCAGTTCTCATATTAGTTCTCATACCAGCCCTGAGTCAGGCGTCGCAGGAGAATCGTACCGTCGATTGCATCAAGCTATGGTAAAACGCAAGCAGGTTTTTTGGTCAGCTTTGTTCTTGGCTACCGCCACTTCCGCCCTCACCTTTGGCGGATTTTTGGAGCGGCTGCCCTTAATTGGCCAGTGGTTTGCTCGCGAAGAAATTCCGGCAGATCTCAATCTGACTCAGACCGACTCCCAAATCGCCGCCCTCGTCGAACTTCCGGCCAGCGAACGTGCCGATGTGCTGAAGCAGATCAGCAGCAGCGGCACGCTCGCCGAGCAGGTTCGGGCGCGCTACCTGCTGGCGAGTGATCTCATTGCCGCAGATC
>CASBQH010000268.1 GCA_949127695.1 Synechococcales cyanobacterium PMM_0073 | reverse complement strand
TCGCCCTTGCCCCGGTGGCAATCACGGCTTTTTTGAACCGCAGCTGACTGCCCTCTACCCCAATTACCTCTCGGCTGAGGAATTCAGCGCTGCCCAAAAATACGTCAATCCCCAAGTTGCTAAACCGTTCAACCGAGTCATGCTCGCTAATCCCCGCCCGGATGCGCCGCATTCGCTGCATGACGCTGGCAAAATCGATCTCAATTTGATCAGGCGGCTGAATGCCAAACGGAGCGGCCTCGCGCATGTCGGCCACCACTCGCGAGGAGCGAATCACGCATTTGGACGGGACGCAGCCCACGTTTAGGCAGTCGCCGCCCATCAGGCTTTTTTCAACCAAAGCAATCTTCAGCCCTAGCCCTAGCCCAGCGGCTCCAGCAGCCACAACCAGTCCAGCCGTCCCCGCTCCAATCACAACCAGATCGTAGCAGGCGGCGGGCTGAGGATTCACCCAATCTGGCGGATGCACAGCCGCCATCAGCGCTTGGTTGTACTGATTGAGCGGCTGGAGGGCGGGTTCTTGCCGAATTGAGGGAGTGATCATAGTAATTCTCTGGATTCAACTGGATTTATCTGGATGCGCCAGAATTAGGGGCGACAGACTGCTTCAGCACGGCTTTAGCAATCTGGTTTACATAAACTGTAACTGCTACAGTCGCGAGGAATCCGATAATTTTAACGAACCATTGCAGCATTTGGGCTTGGGGACTCATATCTTGCGGCATCTTCAGCGTTGCAATATCCCCAGCCAGAGCGCCAATGTAGACATAGAGAACAGTACTTGGAATCATTCCCAGTGAACCCAGCATGTAGTTTTTGAACGAAATGCAGGTAACGCCAAAGGCATAGTTGAGTAAGTTGAACGGAAAGACTGGAGAAAGTCGGGTGAGTAAGACAATTTTGAAGCCTGCTTTGGCTACGGCGCAATCAATGACCTGAAACTTCGGGTGATTTTGGATCTGCCGCGTCACCCAGCCTCTGGCCAGATAGCGCCCAATCAAAAAAGCAACGGTTGCGCCTAATGTAGCGGCAATTATCACATAGACAGATCCCCAAAGCAGTCCGTAAAGTGCGCCGCCGCCCAGCGTGAGCAGTGAGCCTGGAATGAACAAAACCGTGGCAAGATTATAAAGCAGAATGAATGCAATGACTCCTGTCGTCCCCAAGCTCTTCACCCAAAGCAGCGCATTTTGCAGCAAGGCTTGTAGATTAAACCGCTGAAGTGCAACTGCTAGAGCAACCACAAGTATACCCAGCAGCAGTCTTAGCCAAAACTTAGGTTTAGTCAAGGGTATTCCTACCTCGCATATCTTAATATTCTTAAAATACTAGAAATTAGCCATTGACAGCTGAACTCAATGGCTAATTTCGACCTTCAGCGGCCTACTGGAACACCGTAGCACCTTCAAGCACCTTGGGCCATTTAGCATCTGCCTGGGCAATATGCCCCGGAATATCCTGCATCCACTGCTGCTGGACTGCTGGGCTGTAGTTGAGATATAGCTTGTCGTCTACAATTTTCCAGGCGTTGGGGTCAGTCGAGACTACATTTCCCTCACTCAACGCCTGAGCGCAGTAGCCGCCGTACTGGGGCGCATAGGCGGTGGGGTTGCTGATAAACAGCGCCCGGTTCTGCGGACTTGAAAATTTCCAGGTGGCGTTATTCCACTCATATTCCAGCTGGCTGTTGCCCTGCACAGGCTTGCCTTCGGTAAAGTATGCCACTGGATCAGTGCCCCGAATTGCCAGTCCGTTGGTGTCAGAATAGACCAACGGTGCAGTTTTATTGGCTCCGGCACAGGGATTGGCGCTGGCGCAGGGATTCGCTCCCGCACAAGGATTCGCTCCCGCACAAGGATTGGCCTTACCGGCGCAGGGGTTCGCACCAGCACAGGGATTGGCGCTGGCACAAGGATTTGCTCCCGCACAAGGATTCGCTCCGGCGCAAGGGTTGACTTTACCCGCGCAAGGATTCGCTCCGGCGCAAGGATTGGCCTGAGCAACGCTGGTGCTTGTTCCGGCACCGGCTGGCGTCGGCTGGTTGAAGGCGATACCTAGACCAGCAGCCAAAACAGCAGCAGCAGCTAGAGCGGCAAGATATTTAACTCTCATGTAATTCTCCTAAGATTTCAGTGAAGTAATGTTGCCTGATGGCTCAATCTGGATTTCGCTTGACTTAACGCCAATTAACGATGACCAACCTGAGAATTAGCTGAGAGATAGCTATGCTGAAGATAAAGAGTTGAGAATAGCCGATCAACTGCTGAAAAACCTCAGAATCTGGCTACTGGATCTAGCTACTGGCGCACCAGCCGAAACCCAAATAGAATATGCCGCGACTGAATCGGACGCTGATGTTGATAAGCTGCCCGACAAAAGCCAGGAGAATCATCCCAAGCGCAGCCCTTCATCACGGAGACGGTTTGAGTCCCTCGCATTTGCAGCGTAGCGCTATATTCAAACAGATTCCCGGCCATATCTTCCACGCCATAAATGCTGCGGCTAAGTGGAAAGGCTGCCACAGGGCTGGTACCGCCAGCGGCACGGCTGCCCCAGTTGGTGGCCTCATCTCGCCACTGATTGCCCCAGGCAAAATAGCGTCCGTCTGTACCTCTAGCCGCTTTCTCCCAGGCTGTGGCGGTCGGCAATCCATAGGTTTGCTGGTCTTGCTGGCCTTTCCATTTGGCATAGGCCAAGGCATCATGATAAGAG
>CASBQH010000267.1 GCA_949127695.1 Synechococcales cyanobacterium PMM_0073 | reverse complement strand
CAACCTCAGACAAATCCTGACTCCAGAGGGCGATTACCTCTGGCTCTGCGACCACCACGCCCGATCCTTTAATCCATAAAACAAGGGCTGAGCTGCTTGAACGGCCTGAGCGGCAACGCCAATCATACAGATGCCTTCAGAAGCTGCTGATGCTTTACTTTCAGTCTTTTTAAGTCTTTTCAGCTACCGCAATTTCAAACCGGCTAGCCAATCAACCCTGAGCGCGCTTTTTTATTCATCCAAATAGAGGAGGAGGCAAGCGCTGCGACACAGAGCATGGTAAATTGACCTCTGTACCCAATGCAATCTGCCGCAGGTCTGCTGCGTTGAGGCTCTATGATTCCCGATACCGATCGCAGCTGGCTTGAGCTACGCGACTTTTTGCAGGTGCAGGCAGAGCCTAACGATGCCATTCTCGCGCCCATTGACTTTCTGGATGAATTTCCCACTCAAATTTATCCCTACAACGTCACAGGCGCAGTTCCGCCAGAGAAATTTGCCTTTATCTGCTTTCACAAGGCAATGCTGGCTGACGTAAATTTTGACTTTACGCTTCAGGTTCTCAATCGGTTTCAGCCTGTCTTTGCCAATTCGGTCTTTGTGGTTTATGGCGAGCGCGCAATCGCCGATCTGCCTGCGCCTAATGCCGCCGACGTTGAGCCGCTGCTGGCGCAGATTAGAGATGGGGCTTTCACCTCTGATGTTCAGCCTGCCCATCGCTCTGCGATTGTGATTACCACTTACAACAATTCGGCAGCGTTAGCTAAAACGCTGCCCGCAGTTGCCGAATTAGGGCTACCGATCTTGCTGGTGGACGATGGTTCTACAGAGCCACATGCTGCAATCAACCAGCAGATTGTCGCAGAACTCAATCCAGCTCAGGTGAAGCTGCTGAAGCTACCTAGCCATCAACAGCTACCCGCTGCCCTCAATGCAGGAATTTACTACTGGCTAGCCGATCGCTCCATTGAGTGGATTTCCTGCTTTACCGATCAGGTGCAGATACAGCCCAATTTATTTGAGCAGCTCCTGCTTGTGCAAGATCGCGAACGCTATCCGCTCATTACTGGCTACGACGCGCCCGAACATCCCGGCACAGAAGCAACCATTGGCGATCAGACTGTTCAGCTCAAAACAGCCACTTCAGGGCAGCACCTGCACGCGCATCGCCAATATTGGCAAGCGGTTTTGCCGATTCCGACGCTCTATGCCGCCGATCAGCTCAAGCCGGGACAGGGCAGCGATGCCGACTGGTGGATTACAGCTTGGTCGCCTAATTCAGTCGTCAAACAGGGCGGTCATGTGGTTTGCCTGCCCAATTTGGTGGCCAGCTTTGACTTGCCGAAGCAGTTGGCTACGGTCGCGGAGCCGGTTGCCGCACCCCATCCAACAGATCTGAGCCTTGAAGGCGTGAAGGTGCTGGTAGATGGCTTTAACTTGCAGCTGACTAAAGGCACGGGGATTAAAACCTACGGGCTGAGTTTAGTGGAAGCCTTGCAGCAGATGAACGCCCAAGTGGATGTGTTGCTGAGTCGGGGCGGCTATAAGTCAAACGAAATCCTCGATGAAATCTTCTTTTTTGATAACCAAACGCCGCAGCAAGATCTGCTGACGCTGAGCAAATGGATCGTCAAATCTCTGTCGCCGCTCTATCGCGCTAAACGCCGCAAGTCGTTTGCAGGGCTTGTTGTCAAGCGCGGCCAGTACAGCGAAGACTTTATGAAATATGCGACTTCGTTCAGCCTGCCGCAGTGCTATGACTTGGCCAACGGACTATATAACAAGCTGCGCTGGACGACCCAAATTTCGATTGCCGAAAAAGTAGATATCTGGCACGCCACCTACCCGCTGCCAATGCAGGTACGCGGCGCTAAAAAAATCACCACCGTTCACGATTTAATCCCATTTCGATTGCCCTACGCCACGCTTGACAACAAAAAAACCTTCTATTTCAAAATTCGTGATGCGCTCAAAGATTCTGCTGTCACCATTACCGTCTCCGAAAACTCCAAGCAGGATCTGCTCACCTATTACGACGTTGATCCCGACAAAATTATCGTCACCTATCAGCCGATTGCCCTGAAGCCACTGGAGGCCACCGAGGCGGAAATCGAATTTTTCCTGCGCCGCTATGGTCTGAAGCCCCAGCAGTATATTTTGTTTGTAGGAGCGATTGAGCCGAAAAAGAACGTCGGCAGGTTAATCGATGCTTACGCCTCAATGGATACCGACATGCCTCTGGTAATCGTCGGCAAAAAAGGCTGGCTCTGGGAAGATGAGCTAGGCAAAATGAATCTAATTGACGGCAAGCAAAAGTCCATCAAGCTGCTGGAGTATATCTCGGTGGAGAGTCTGCGCTACCTCTACAGCGGAGCCTATTGCTTGGTTTTTCCGTCGCTCTACGAAGGCTTCGGCCTGCCGCCATTAGAAGCGATGAGTTTCGGCTGTCCGGTCATCACTTCTAATCTCTCCTGCCTACCCGAAATCTGCGGTGATGCAGCGCTCTACGTTGATCCCTACAGCATTCAAGATATCAAAGCCAAGCTAGAAACCCTGCTCTCTGACTCCGCGCTGCGTCAGCGGTTGGTGCGCTCCGGCAAAGTCAACGCCCAGGCGTTCAGCGCCGCCAACTACCGCAAGCGGCTGCATCAGGCATACCGCAAGGCGTTAGAGTCATGAGCAGGCTGTGATTCCTATAAAAAGAAAGCGGGGAGGAAACAGACGCATCCTCCCCGCTGCCCAATGCAATAGCGCTGGCTAAATATCCGTTTCGCTCAGCTGGCGTGTGATGTAGTCAAAGGGCTGGTCGAGATAGTCGCCCACTGGAACTCCGGCAGCAGCCACCTGTTCGCGGATGATATCTTTCATGATTTGCACCCCAATCACCGTAGGGCCAATCGGCACGCCCAGCGAGTTGTAGGTTTCGCGTAGACCATAGAGGACGCGCTCGTCTAAGACATCAGTGTTGCCCGCTACCAGCGCATAGCTGGCATAGCGCAGGTAGTAGTCCATGTCGCGCAGGCAGGCGGCATAGCGACGGGTGGTGTAGGCATTGCCGCCCGGACGAATTAGCTCTGGCTGATCTTCAAACAGCTGGAGGCCAGCCTGCTTCACAATTGCGGCGGCGTTGCCGTTGATCACGGCGGCAGCCTGGACGCGAGCTGTACCGCTTTCAAAATAGGACTTTAAGCTGTCGAGCGCATTCCGGTCGAGATATCGCCCGGTGCTGTCATAGTTTTTAATGAGGCTAGTTACCGCGTCCCGCATGCGAGTCTCTCCCAAACTTGTTATGGCAATCTGCTGATCTAAATATTGACCCGTTCAGACAGCCTCAGCCTTGAGGCGGCTGAACTCATCGGCCAAGCCTCAGTTTATCACGCGCCGTTTGCCAGATCCCGGCTCTATCTGCGCTTGTCATGCCACTGGCTGTTAAGTTTTTTATCTAGATTGAGGGCTGTCTGTCATGCTGGACACTTATTAGTCAGTCTATTGAAAATCTATATATTTCAACACAAAAACGATGCAAGCCTGTTTTTAGTATGATTCAGGTATATCGCCAGTTGATTTCTCGCAATAGTGCGTTCTGCTTAAGTTAAGTGATTATTGAGATCAGCGTTAGACCTCTCATCTTCCGTGCATCTTTCATCTGCGTCAGGATTATTTAAAGCAGCCTCAAGACCCTAGCCCAGAAGTTAAGGAGTATTAAGCATCCATGTCAACCCCACAAGAAATCCTGTCGATGATCGAAGATCAGGGGATTGAACTGATCGACCTGAAATTCGTTGACCTATATGGCATTTGGCAGCACTGCACGTTTCACAAGAGCCTGATTGACGAAGAATCCTTTGTCAATACGGGCGGTGTGGCCTTTGACGGCTCCAGCATCCGAGGCTGGAAAGCAATCAATGCTTCAGATATGGCAATGGTGCCCGACCCCACCACAGCCTGGATCGACCCGTTCATGGAGGTGCCGACACTCAGCATGATCTGCACGATTGTGGATCCGCGCACGCAGCAGATGTATGAGCGCGACCCGCGTTCGATTGCCCAAAAAGCAGTTGATTACCTAATTTCAACCGGAATTGGCGACAACGTCTACTGCGGCCCAGAGCCAGAGTTCTTCATCTTTGACAGCATTCAGTACGGCCAGTCGGGGCATGAGAGCTATTTCTTCATCGACTCAGATGAGGGCAACTGGAACTCTGGTAAAGACGCTAGCCTCGGCCACAAAATCGGCAAAAAGCGCGGCTACTTCCCGGTTGCGCCCTCTGACATGCTACAAGATATCCGCACCGAGATGCTGCTAACCATGGCGCGCTGTGGCGTGCCCATTGAAAAGCACCACCATGAAGTGGCGGGCGGCGGTCAGTGCGAGCTGGGCATTCGGTTCTCGGATCTGGTTCATGCTGCCGACTACGTGCTGACCTATAAGTACGTGGTGAAAAACGTGGCGCGCAAATATGGCAAGACAGCCACCTTCATGCCGAAGCCGATCCACGACGACAACGGCACCGGGATGCACAGCCATATGTCGATCTGGAAAGACGGCCAGCCCTTGTTTGCGGGCGATAAATATGCCGGACTGAGCGAAATGGCGCTCTGGTTCATTGGCGGCTTGATCAGACATGCGCCTTCGATTTTGGCCTTCACCAACCCAACGGTTAACTCCTACAAGCGGCTGGTTCCTGGCTTTGAAGCGCCGGTCAACCTGGCCTATTCGGCAGGCAACCGCTCCGCCTCGATTCGGATTCCGCTCTCTGGCAGCAATCCCAAAGCCAAGCGCCTAGAGTTCCGCTGTCCCGACGCTTCGAGCAACCCTTACCTCACCTTCTCGGCCATGCTCTGCGCCGGACTCGACGGGATCAAAAACAAGATGGATCCAGGCGAGCCGCTGGATGTGGATATCTACGAGATGGCTCCCGAAGAGCTGGCCAAAGTGCCGAAAGCGCCTGCCAGCCTGGATGAAGCGCTGGCGGCGCTAGAGCAAGACCACGATTTCCTCACCGTAGGCGGCGTCT
>CASBQH010000266.1 GCA_949127695.1 Synechococcales cyanobacterium PMM_0073 | reverse complement strand
GCAGCAGTGAAAATCCCAGCCGCCCAAATGCAGCACCGCAAAAGTGAGGGCTTTGCTGTCGCGGGTCATTTCGGAGGTGAGCTGAATTTGACCCACTGCCAGCGTCAGCGTCCCCAAGCGCTGCATTTGGTAGTCGAGCTGATGTACCTCGTAGCAGTAAACGCGCTGGTCGCGGGCATAGGGCGTAAACAGCGAAGTCATGGCGTAATGCGCCGCCACTTGCTCAAGGCTAACTTGCGCTGGAGCCACCAGCTGCCGATAGACTTCTGCGCCGGTTTGAAACAGCTCGACGTTGCTGGGAGCCGCATTCAGCCTGCGGATAAAGCTTTTTTCCAGCTGTACTCCCGCCACGTCTCCGGCCAGCTCCATCGCCCGCGCCGCATATTGCAAGAGCTGTACGCCCTCTGGCCGCGAGATCTCGTCAAAAAACCAGCCGCAGCTCGTGTACATCAGCAGGGCATGGCGCTGCATTTCTAAGAGCCTCAGCGCGTCGCTGCGATCGCTGAGGCTGAGCCGGGATCGCTGCTGGCTCATCAAAAATCGGTTGATGTTGACCGGACTACGATCCAGCATCACCTGAATATATTGATCCCGCGCCTGCCAGGGATCGCGAAACAGCTTGCTGCCCTGCTCTTCAAATAGCTTTGCCAGCTGATCCCGCAGCCAGTCGAGGCTGTCGCGTAGCGGTCTGCGCCACTGCTGATGCCAGCCGCCGCCGCCCCCACAGCCGCAGTCTGCCTGCCAGCGATCGACGCCATGCGAACAGCTCCAGGCTGTCACAGGCTTCAGCTCTACCTCCCAAGTTGGGGCATTCAGACTGAGATAGTGAGCGTAGTTTGTCACCTGCCAGCCGCGACGCGGAAACTCTGCGGTAAAGGCATAGGCCAATGCTTTCTCGGTGCCGCCCTTGTGATGGCCAAACGTCTCGCCATCGGTCGCCACCGAAATCAGCTGTGCCGCCCGCCGATCCCCACGCACCGCCTGAGACAGCCGCCCCGCCAAATGGTGCGAGCTGCTGAGCAGATCGTTAAAGCCGATGTCTCGCGAGATCGGGCCGTCGTAGAAAAAGATGTCGATATAGAGGTCGGCTGCGGAGTCGAGATAGCAGCGATAGGGCTGCACCGGATCAATCTGACCACCGCCAACTTCAATCCAGTCGGGATCAGGCTGCTCGGCAGTGGGCATAGGCCGACAGCGCTGCGCCTGAGACGGAGCCAGAATAATGAACTTGATCCCCTCAGCTGCTAGCACCTCAAGCGTCGGATAGTCTACAGCAGTTTCGGCCAGCCATAGCCCTTCGGGATCACGGCCAAATCGCGCCTTAAAATCGGCCTTGCCCCAGCGAATTTGGGTCAGCTTATCGCGGGCGTTGGCCAGCGGCAAAATCATGTGATTATAGGCTTGGGCAATCGCGTTGCCGTGACCGTTTAAGCGCTCGCAGCTCTTGCGGTCGGCTGCCAAAATCCGCTGGTAGGTTTCAAGATCATATTGCTCTAGCCAGCTCATCAGCGTCGGGCCAATGTTGAAGCTGAGATACTCAAAGTTGTTGACGATCCCAATCAGCTCTTGCTGGTCGTTCAGTATGCGGGCAAAGGCGTTGGGGCGATAGCATTCGTGGTGGATACGTTCATTCCAGTTGTGAAACGGGGCGGCGCTGGGCTGACGTTCAACGGCATTCAGATAGGGATTTTCGCGCGGCGGCTGATAGAAATGCCCATGTACCGTGACGTAGACGCCTTGGGCAACCGGATGGGGATCGGTCTGTGAAGGTTTGGGAAATTCTGGCTCTGCTGAAGCAGTGATTTCAGCGGCTGTCTGAGCGGATATTGTCTGAGCGGATATTATCTGAGCAGGCAAAGCTGAGGAATGGGATGATTCCGAATGATCAAAAGATGACATGAATTCTGGTTAACGCATTGAGAAGCTAAATGATCAAAATTTTCGCAGTTAGTCAGCTCCAGTAGATATGGCAGCACTGAGCTAATCTACGTTTTCCTGGCCATGTGCTGAGTTAGAAAGCACTTCTAAAATGGTAACGATATTTATTGGTGTATATCCTGGAAATATCGTAAACCAGCCTAAAAATTGGCACAAAAAAGGGAGCTAATGCTCCCCAAGATTTCACGTAGAACAGATTTCGACCTCTAGCTCAGCCCCAGATCCCGCATTTCGGCTTCGAGCTGGCTCATCAGCCGCACGTCGCGCTTGGCTCTGGCGATCCGCATCCGCTGTTCCAGATATTTCATGATCGTTTGGCGATGCACTTGGCTGCCGGCATCTACCATGTGATCCCGCGTATGGACGGCCAAAGGCGACTGACAGCGCACCGGACTGGGCTTCGCATAACCCAATTCAGCCCGCTCTCTGGGCGTCAGGGTTTCGTTTTTGCCAGTCTCGGTAATGCGGTAGGGCACGCCTCTGTAGGACAGACCGACGCGAGCCTGCGAACCGAGATGGCCGGGTTGAACGACCGTATAGGCATGACCCCGGTATTGAGCACTGTGCTCAGTTTGGATTTGAGCATCCGAGGGGACTTGGTCTTGATACTCAGCGCCGCGATATCTAAATTTCATAGCAATCAGCTCCTGAACTCGTCACTTTTGTGGGGTTTAAGTGGGCGCGTTCCTTCGGGAAAATCCCTATTTCCGTCTTACGAGAGATGCCTAAACTAAGCGATTAGCTCAAGAACCTGAAGCAAGATGAACGTTTTTTGATTACTTCTGTATCTTAAGCTACCGTTTTGGGATTGCGGGCTGACTTTAATAATTCTTAACAAATCTCTCATTCAAACTCTCATCCAAAAAAGAGGCTCTGAATCCAGAGCCTCCCGTGCAAGTTTTAATCAGCAATTAGCAGTCGTAATACAGCTCAAACTCGTAGGGGTGCGGCAGCTTGCTCAGCGGCTTCACCTCGCCTTCCAGCTTCAGCGAGATCCAGTTGGCGATGAAGTCTTCGGGGAAGACGCCGCCTACGGT
>CASBQH010000265.1 GCA_949127695.1 Synechococcales cyanobacterium PMM_0073 | reverse complement strand
GTGCTAACCCCAGCGCCACTCACCTGAGCCAGCAGCGGCAGCGAAAACGCACCCAGCAGACTGGTTCGCCCCGAACGCGCTTGCTGCACCAGCATCACCGCCAGTCCAGCCAACAGCAGCAGCAAAATTTCGTTGATGCCGATAAAGAATCCGGCTGTTACTGCCAGTCCGGCGGCAGCAGTCGGCCAGTCTTTCACCGCTTTGCGCCCCAGCTTCCAGAGGGCTTGCAGCACAACTGCGATAATCGCAGGCTTGACGCCATAGAGCAGCCAGCCCAGCTGCGGCAGCGTTTGGTAACGCACATAGACTGCCGCCAAAGCCCAAACAATCAGCATGGCGGGCAAAATAAAGCAGCTGCCCGCCACAATTAGGCCGCGCCAGCCCGCTCGCTCATAGCCAATATGAATTGCTAGCTCTGTGGAATTTGGCCCCGGAATTAAATTGGTGACGCCCAGCAGATCAAGCAGATGCTCACGGCTCATCCACTGGCGGCGATTCACCACCTCGTTATCCATCATCGCAATATGCGCCGCCGGCCCGCCAAAGGCAATCGTGCCCAGCTTCAAAAAAACACCCGCCAGCTCTCGTAGATCTTGAGACGGCGGTGATTGCGGCGGCTGCGGCGGTAGATCAGACATCTCGCTTCTGGGTAGAGTTGGCTCTCTGCGCTGGCTGGCCTGCCGCCCCCAACCCCCCATTCTGGGGGCTTTGAAGTAGAAGCGGCTCGAAAGCCCCCAGAATTAGGGTTGGGGGCGATTCAGCGCATCATTTAAGTCTCTAGCATCCAGATTAACAACGCATTAATCCATATGCAAATGCATCGTGCGCTTTTATAAATACAGCCAGAGCAGCGGCATCCAGAGTGCTACCGTCGAGCGGGACAGCGCCGGGAAGCCGTGCCGGGTTTCGTCGAGTTGGATCAGCCCAGGTTCTAGCTGCGGCAGATCTAGCTCTGGGGCTGCGGCCTCAAGCTGCCAGCATTGCTCCAAAAAGCTGATTAGCACCGCATCAGTGCGTTCAATTTGGTCGCCGTTGAAGTAGTTCATCATTCGCCCTTACTTTCTCTTTTCTAGCTTCAATTAGCTTAGGAAAGATTCCAGATCTGCACTTCCCGCTAACAGGCGAGGTTGGGATGAAACAAGTTCATCCGATCGGGCTATGGGCTGCGGCGCAGCCAGACCGAGAGATTGTTGGCTGGCATGGGGCGAGTTTCTACCCAGCGCAAGCCCTCAGATGCAGCGGCAGCAATCACGTCGGCCAGCTCGCGCAGCCCCCATTCTGAATTCTGCGCCCGTAAGCTCTGGTCAAACCCTGCGTTGCTGGGTGCGAGTGGCAAATCAGCCTGCTTAAACGGGCCATAGAGATAGAGCAGGCCATCGGGGGGCAGAATTCGGCCTGCTCCAGCCATCAGCCCCAGACAGGCCGACCAAGGCGAAATATGCAGCATATTGATATTGACCATTGCCGTAATCGGATCGCTCAAACTAGATTGGACATCTGGCTGTTCCACTGGCCAAACAGGCTCGCTGGCATCTAGCGCCAGCGGCGGCAGCAGGTGCGGGGAGTTAAGCTCAGCTCGCCATGCCTGGATGCTGGCGCGGGCGATGGGATTGGGATCAGAGGGGAGCCAGGAGCGCGGAGCTAGAGCGGGGGCGAAAAAAACGCCATGCTCGCCTGTGCCGCTGGAGATTTCTAAAACCGTACCGCTGGGCGGCAAAATTTGCTGAAGCACCGCCAGAATCGGTTCGCGGTTGCGCTGAGTGGCGGGGGCAAACTGACGCAGATCGGGATGGGCGGGATTAGACATAAAAATGAGTGGGTGGAGTGGGTGAGTTTTAAAATTGATTAAGCCTGCGGCTTCGCCCGTTGAATCCATGCACCAGAGTCAAATTGTTGCACTATAATCACGGCAACATTTCAGCAATCAGAGAAATTAGGAAAACCGCTATGAACAAAGGTGAGCTTGTGGATGCAATTGCGTCAAAAGCCGAGGTGACGAAAAAAGAAGCCGATGCTCTGCTAGGCGCAATGATCGACGCCATTATGGAAGCTGTCTCTGAAGGCAACAAGGTGACGCTAGTCGGCTTTGGCACCTTTGAGCCGCGTCAGCGCCAAGCCCGCGAAGGCCGCAACCCGCGCACCGGCCAAACGCTAACGATTCCAGCCACGACGGTTCCCGCCTTTTCAGCAGGCAAGCTGTTCAAAGAAAAAGTGGCTGAAGAGGCTCCAGCGCCCGCCAAAGCCAAATAGGCAGCGGATGGCTGGCAGCGGATGGCTAATCGCGAATGGCGAGCAGTTGGCTGGCGGAAAGCGGATGGTTTGAAGCGGAGGATAGATTTGACTCCTTTCAGTCTATTCCGGCTCCCCTTCTCCCAAAATGGGAGAAGGGGCTGGGGGGTGAGGGCGGTTCGGCAATTTGCCAGCTGCCCTTACCGCGCCTGCCGCAGCATTTGGTTGAGATCTGCCTCGCTCAGCTGCCGAATTAAGCTGAACTCGAACGGCGGATCGCCCAGCGTCTGGACATTAAACGGCTGCAAGTAGCGCTCTAAGTCAGTACGGTCTGCCAGATAGACCTCAATAAAGGCCAGCAACAGCGCCTTGACGTTGCTGCGGAACAGTGCCAGATTTTCTTGGAGTTGGTCTGGGTCGCTGGTGGGCGAGAGGGCGCGGTTGATCATCGCGGTCAGCTGCGGGGTATGCGCGCCGCCTTTGGCTAGCAGCAAATACTTTTCGGGGGAGGTGAGCCAGGTAAACGAAAACGCCTGTTCGCGCACCAGCGGCGCGGCTGGGTCATAGCCGCTGGCTCCAATCACCACCGGCACCTGAATTTTGCTCAGCCCTTTCTGGCCAAAAATGATCGCATTGACTGGGTTGAAGGCCACCACCAGCCCCACGCGCGGATCGGCCAAGCCCTCGGTGAGCTGCTGCCGATCGGCGGCTGACACTTCTAGGGCGCGGCACTGGAGCAGCAGGGCTGGATTGAGCGAGTCGAGCAAGATTTTTTGGCTACAGTTCTCGCGCAGATTGTCAAAATCGACCGTGGCACCACCCAGCGCCAGCACGCCATAGCCGCCGAAGGAATGTCCGCCCACAGCCACTTCTTCTAGGTTCATGCGGCTCTGCCATTCGCTCTGGTTGCGCCGCTCCAGTTCATCCAGCAAAAAGCTAATATCTTTGGGGCGATCGACAAATTCGCTGACGCGAAACACCTCAGAAGCCCGACCCGCCAGCACCGCCTGCTGCAAGTCAAAGTTGCTGTTCACATGCTCAGGCAGCGCTACCGCGAACCCATAGGAGGCAAAATGCTTGGCCATGTCTGCAAAATCGGCGCGGCTTGAGCCAAGGCCATGCGACAGCACCACTAGCCGCACCGGATCAGCGCCGTTAGACTGCGGAAATCCCTGCGGCAGATAGAGATTAACCGGATAGCTGTGGTCGCGGCGGGCGTCGGTGATCGTAAAGCTCTGCATGGTAAACGGCACGCCACCGGGCTGACGCAGATCGGGCAGATCGCTGGCTGTGACGGTGGTTGCAGGGGCAGAGTCTCGAGCCAGCTGTTCAATTCCGGCAATCACAGCGTTGGTTTCATTAAAAAACTGCTCTCCCTGCCGCAGCATTGCCAGCGCCACTCTGAGATCGAGCCGCACCCCATTGGTGGGAAAGCGATGCAGCACATCTAGCAGCGTGAAGCCTTCGGGCTGACCTGCCGAGAGAATCATGGCTGAACGCAGGGCATAGAGGCCATTTTGCCGCTGTCCGGTCTGGAGGAGGCTGCCCACAAACCGCAGCACTTCTGCCCCCATTGGCTCATAGGAGCCTTGGGAAATTGTCACGGGATCAAGCTGGTGCGTAGTGGTCAGCGCCGTGCCCAACTCCTGCTGCTGCTCAGGCCGCAGAAACCGCAGAAAGCCTGCCAAATCTGAGTTGACGCGGCCATCCTCGGCAAAAGCTTCTAGAGAGGCGACGCTCACCGAGCGCTCTAAAAGACCAAAGCTAAAGAAGATTCTTTCGGCGGCTTTAACCGGCAGGGCAATTAGTGTGGGCAGCGCCAGCAGCAGCGCCAGACTCAGTCCAAACAGCAGCCGCACCATAAATTGGCGGATTTTACGAAGCTTGATCAAGCCGAAAGACAATAGGGTAAGCGTTGAGGCTGGCTGACTCATGAACGGTAGGGTTTAACTTATAGACTTAGCTGATTTAGGTTAGTGCTTTTCTCAGCAACCTGTCTAGATTGGGGAATGCATCCTGCTTTGTAGCTAGGTCAGACAGGCAGAACTGTAAAGAATTCGTCATACAAATGACAGATCTAGTTAATATCTAGTTGATATGTTGCGACTACATTACTCTAGAGCTACCGATCAATATTTAAGCCTCAATCCTAATGAAATTGCTATCTCTGTCTTCTTCCTACAAGCTCTCACTCGGACTGCTGAGCGCCCTCGCACTCGTCACGCTCTCAGCCTGCGATGAATTGAACGCGCCCTTCAATGATCGAGGAACTGACCTAAATCAGTCTCCGAGTCCGGCAGCATCTCCGGCAGCATCTCCGGCTGCATCTCCGGCTGCATCTCCGGCTGTGGCTGCATCTCCGGCAGGCTCTCCGACTGCATCTCCGGCTGCTACAGGCACAATCGCCGCTGTTGTTTCAGGCAACCCAGAGTTTAGCACCCTCACCGCTGCGCTGACGGCGGCTGGCCTGACGGATGCTTTGGCTCAGCCCGGTACGTTTACTGTTTTTGCGCCCACTAATGCCGCCTTTAGCGCGCTGCCGCCCGAAGCCTTACAGGCGTTGCTGCGTCCAGAAAACAAAGCCATCCTGACCCAGATCTTGACCTATCATGTGGTGCCGCAGAAAATTACCGCTGCCCAAATCACCTCAGTCGATGTCCCAACGCTAGAAGGAACTCCGCTCAAGCTGAGAGTAGATGGCGGCGTCAAGATTAACGATGCGACGGTAGCGCAGGCTGACCTCATGGCCAGCAATGGCGTTGTTCATGCAATCAACCAGGTGATTCTGCCGCCCAGCTTTGACCCCGCTCAGCTGAAGTAATCGCTGCATCTTGTTGGCAGCGACAGAACGATCTGCCGCTGCCCTGGGTTGAGGCGTCTCAGCTCAGGCATTTACACAACAGCCAGCGCCTCCTGGCCATGCTTGCGGAGCAGATCCATCAGCTCATCGCGGTAGTCATGAAAGATCGAATGCCGCTTTACCATTTGGCTGCGATCTGGCAGGTTAATCTGCATCACCTTTCGCACCGTGCCGGGACGCGCCCCCAGGGCAAAAATCCGATTCGAGAGAAAGACGGCCTCTTCTACATCATGCGTGATCATAAAGATCGTGATGCCAGTGCGCTGCCAGAGTTCTAGCATGAATTCATGCATCGATTCTTTGGTGTGAATATCCAGCGCCCCAAACGGCTCATCCATCAGCAGCACCTTCGGCTCAGAAGCCAGCGCCCGCGCAATCGCCACCCGCTGCTTCATTCCGCCTGACAGCGCTTTGGGCAGCGACTGAGCAAACTGAGTCAGCCCCACTACATTCAAAAAATAGCTGGCCTGCTCGCGCCGCACGGCTTTGGGGACACCTTGCAGCTTCAGGCCAAATTCGGTATTTTCCTGCACGCTCATCCAGGGATAGAGCGTATAGTGCTGAAACACCATACCGCGATCAGGGCCAGGCCCATGCACCGTTTTACCATCCACTTTTACCTCGCCCGTAGTCGGCCTATCGAGTCCGGCAATCTGGCGCAGCAGCGTTGACTTACCCGATCCAGATGCCCCCACCGCGCAGATAAACTCGCCCTGCTCGATCTGCATATCAATATCTTTGAGCACCACCAGCGTACCCTTGGCGGTTTCAAACTGCTTGTTGAGGCTATTGACTTCTAAGAACATCGCCTGAACCTCTAAATAAACAACAAATTATCCAGCTCGAAATCATGCCGCGTAGCCGATCTAACGCTTCTGGTTCGCCCAGTTGCAGGTGACGCGCAGTAGATATTGAAACAGCAGATCAAACAGCAGTCCAATCACGCCAATCACAATCAGCCCGACAAAAATTTCGTCGGTTCTCAAAAAGCGACCGGCCACGCTGATCCGCCGACCCAGCCCTTCGTTGGCGGCAATCAGCTCTGAGACAATGACCAGCTGCCAAGCCGCCGCCAGGTTGATCCGGCAGGCGTCAATAATTCCGGGCAGCACATGCGGCAAAATCACCTGGGTCAGCGTTTCTAGCCGATTGCCGCCCAGCATATAGGTGGCTTCAATTAGCTCTTTGGGCACAAATTTGACCGTATCCATTACCATCAGCGAATTAAAAAAGAACACGCCGATGAAGATAAGGGTGATTTTAGGCTCTTCGCCAATCCCCAGGTAAAGAATCAGCAGCGGAATGAAGGCGGGCGCAGGCATATAGCGAATCAGGGCAAACAGCGGCTCCAACAGGGCGCGAATGCTGGCAAAGCTGCCCATTAGCACCCCCACTGGAATAGACAGCGCCGCCGCCAGCAGAAACCCCATGCCAACCCGCCAGAGGCTGGCTACCGTATCCTTCAGCAGCTCTCGCGTGCCCCAAAGCCGACCAAAGGCTTCCAGCACCTGCCCGGGTGAGGGCAAAAATTTTGGGTCAATATTGCCTACCGTCGTCACCAGCCACCAGAGCAGCACCGGCACCACAATTGAGGCGATCATCAGCGCCGTATAGAGCGGCTTTGGGATATCTTCGGCTAGCCGCCAGAACACAGTTGGCTGCATTGGCTGGGTTTTGATGTAAGGCTGAATAGAACGCGGAGGATTAACGCTTTGACTCATAATAGGTAAGTAAATTTTAGGACTTCTGCACTTTAGCCGCATGGGCTTTGACAAACCGATCGTCAAACAGGCGCGTCGTATCTGGCTTTTGAGTCGTCAACCCCACCTCAACCAGAAATGCGGCTAGCTTGTCTGCGGAATAGAGCAGCGAAGACATATTGTTGGCGGGCTGGAATGCCTTCAGGTTTTCTTCAACCGTGAAAATTTGGGTGCCATCGGCATAGTCTTTGTACTCTTCTAGGCTAACTCCAGCGCGTTTTGACATGATCTCATAGGACTTGTCCGGGTTGGCCTGGATAAAATCCAGCGTTTCAAACCAGGAATCCACTACGGCCTGTACCTTGTCTGGGCTTTGCTCAATGAACTTGCGCGAGAACACCAGATGATCTGAAATCGCACCCGGAAAGTCTTTGGAGCTAAATAGCTCTTTGCTGCCCGTTCGCTTCAAAGCCTGCGTGGTAAAAGGGGCAAACACGGCCACGGCATCTACCTGTCCGGCCACGAAAGCCGCCGCCGCCTTGCCGGTTTCTAGCGGCACAAACTGAATATCTTGGGCGCTCATACCCGCTTTCTTCAGCCCTTGCAGCAGCAAAAAGTGATCCACCGTGCCTTCTTCAGCTGCCACCTTTTTGCCCTTCAGCTCAGCTACCGAGCCAATGCCTTCTGCCACAATGATCTTATCGTTGCCCGTTGAGTTGTCGTTAACCAGCACAATCACCTGATCGGCTCCGCCCGACACCGAGCTGACCGTATCGCCCAGCGTCTGGCTATTGGCATCAATTTGATCCGCAGTGAGCGTATTAATTGATTCTAGGTAGCCGTCAAACCATTTCAGGTCAACCGGCACATTGTTGGCCTCAAAAATTCCCTGTTCTTGGGCGACCTGCCAGGGAAACCAACCCGGCCAAGCGCTAAAGCCCAGCCGCACGGAGTTTTCGGCCACTGTATTGCTGTCAGCCAGATCTTTAGTAGTCTTGATAGAGCTAGATGGATTGATGCAGCCGACAATTAGCGAGAGCGTCGCGATGAACAAAACGCAGTACGAGAGAAATGAGCGGAGTCTGGTTAAATGTTTCATGCTCAGTGAATGCCTGGGGTAACTAGAGACTGGAAAACCACAGAAAAGCCCGAAAGAATCTCTCACTGATTTTTATCAGCTTAGAGTTCTCCCGGGCTTTTCTCCCGCCGTGTAGCCAGCGCTGCTTGCCTAAAACCCAGCGCTAGCTTGCTTCTCTCGGACCAGACATTCAGCAGAGCTGCTAAACCGGAACCCTAGAAGCAATATGTTGATTGATTTGACCTACAAATACCAAGAGATTCAGATAGATAAAGTGCTGAAAGCTACAAAAGCTCAAGTTCCCGGCAAGCAAACTCTTCATCATTTGATGAACTGCTGCTGAAAAATGCGATAATTACGACGAAATCAGCTGACGCTGCTCGATAATGTGAGGCGCAGTATCTGATGTTATGGGAGCAAGTTTGATATGGGGCTGTATTCACAATTTACAGAGAGCGAACAGCTGAGCTGGGACGGGTTGGTCAGCGACTGCGCCAAGCTGATTGATCAGCAGGTGGCAGCTAAAGGTGGCCTCTCTGGGGTTGTGCTCAAGGCCGCCTATGGCGCGGTGAAGGGCATTAGTCCGGGCTATGTGCCAGAAGCCACCGGGCGAATCTTGCCTGAAGTCCTAACCGCGCTTGACCCAGTTTGGCAGGCGGGAATCGCAGCAGGCGATCCGGTTCATCATCTGACTCAGCATAGCTCCAAGACGGCTGATTTGATCCTGGGCATTACCGATGCGCGGGTGGCCAAAACCGATCGCGCCGTGGTGCGAGGGGCATATACTAAGCTGCGCGAATCGGTCAAAAAAGATATTGAAGCTGCTGTGCCGCAGCTGGCTCAAACCATTCAGGCGCGGCTCAGCTAAACCCACGGCGCTACAAGCCCTGCTTCACGTCCCGGCGAATCTCTGGCAGGCGGCTATAGACGGTGCCGGGACAGCCTGTTGCCACCCGATCTTGATGGCCGCAGATCCGCGAGAGCTGCCGGGTGCCAAAGTCAGCCGTCACAGTGCTGACGGGCGTGATGGGATCGGTGATGCCCATGCGTTTACAGAGCATCACGCAGGCATCTACCACAGCATCATATTGCTGTATCCCAATCCGCATTGAGCCTTGAAAGTCACCATCCACCGCCACGCCAATGCCGTCATTCACCAGATCATGTGCGCCGCGTTTGCGGCTAGAGCGAGCTTCGTAGACGCGACCGCTCGGCATCACAATATAGTGGTAGCCAATATCTGAGTAGCCGCTGCTGTTGAGATGAATATTCAAAACGGCACGCATCCGCTGAATTTCCTGCTGCTGCGTGGCGCTGCTGGAGAGGTTGGCAATCACCGTATGGTGCAGCGTGATTCGTCTGGGGTTGAGCAAATCTGGTAAGCCTTCAGGCGTCAGCGTCGGCGTCCAGATGGAGCGCGAGAACAGCTTCAGCGCTGATTGGACAGGCAGCACCGTTAGCTCTAGCTCCCTTTTCTCTTGATCTGACGAAATCAGCTCAATTCGGCGTTTTCCAGCCTGATTGAAAAACAACGCCGCCTGCCAGCGCTGGTTCTCCACCACCGGACGCGCCAAAATATATTGACCCTCGACGCGCAAAACCAGCTGCTCTCCGTCCGCAAAGTTTCTGGCGGTTCCGGTGAGGGCAAAACCAGTTCCGGCAAAGATCGGCTGGCTGGGCGGCGTAATTGTCAGGCGAGGCGAGGCGGCTACGACCGTAATGATTGCCGTCTCGCTAATGACTGGAGCAGCAAGGCTATCTAAGGAAGCCGTTAAGCGTCGAGTGCCTGCCTGCAAAAACTGAAACTGAGTTTGCCAGTTGCCATCTTCCGCAACTGTGCCAGCATTCGATCTAAACTGGTTGTCAATCGTCAGCGTGACGGGCTGACCCACTGCCCCGCTAGCTGTTCCAGAAATCGCAAACTCCTGACGCACCGCCACCTGCTGGGGAGCAGTCAGGGTCAGGCTGGGCGGCAGGCTGTCTAGCACCAGCATGACTGCCGCCGGACTGCTGATCAAGCTACCCCGACCGTCGGTGGCCGAAAAGACCAGCTTGCGGTTGCCACTGCTGCTAAAGCGAAAGCGAATGCTCCAATTGCCGCCCGCCGGAATATTGCCCACCTGTGACTGAAAGCGATCATCTACGGTCAGCGTCAGCGGACGGCCATCTAGCCCCCTAGCTGTCCCGTTAATAATGCAAAGCTCCTCGCGCTGCACCTGATATGGAAACGAGGTGATTTGCAGCTGCGGCACAGGCGCATTCACCACTGCAATACCAATAGTTTGGCTGGCAACAGTCTGACCGCGATTGTCAGTGGCCTGCACCACCAAACGCCGCTGTCCGGAGCTAGTAAACCGAAACCGAAAGCTCCAGAGACCGTTATCTGGCACAGATCCTGCGCCCATTCGGTACTGATTGTCAATCACTAGCGTCAGCGGTTGACCTGCCAGGTCTTGGGCAGTGCCAATGATGCTGAAAAATTCCTCAACGCCAACCTGGGCTGGAAAACTGGTAATTTGTAATGTAGCCACTGGATTCGCTCCTGGTATGCAATAGGAAACTTAAAACATGAACGTTGTGCGAAGCGTGGCGATTACTGAATCAGGATTATTGTTGCTCTGGTTGGGAGCGGTCAGCCAGATTACACCCGGCGTAATGAAAATATTATCGTTGATGCGGTAGCGGTAGAAGGCTTCAATATGCAGCGGTACATCCACATCAAAATCTTGCGGATCGCCGCCCATGCGGGTGAGATAAGGTTCTGCACCCACTACTAGCCCCAGCAAATCACCCTGACGACCCAGATCTGGGAAGGCAAAGGTGAGCGCATAGGTGAGAATATTGCCATCGCCTTGGCCAATCAGCCGCGAATAGAAAGTGCTAAACCAGCCGCTGATCGAAAACCGAGAGCTGGGCTGCCAGTTAAACTGTGCGCCGTAGGCGTTGGTGATCACCGGCGAGGAATCAATTGCCAAGCTCTGCTGTCCGGCTAGTCTGTTGGCGACTGCTGTGCCCGTAATGCCCAGCCCGTTATAGTTAAAGCCGAACTGACCAGCAGGCGAATATTGGTTCATGTAAACTCCGGCAATCGAAAAGTCTGAAGTCACGTTGACTGTGATCTGACCCAGCGCTCCGTAGCCGCCGTTAAATAGCCCAGAGCCGGAACTCGGATCGCCGACTGCCAACCCATCTGCCAAGTAGCCCGCTGTGAGCTGCACCAGATCGTCAAAGAATCTGAAGTTGGCGACAATCCCAGTCCCGCCGTCTGCCAGTGTATAGATGGGGTTCTGTTCACCAAAAACGCTGATTGCGCCAGTGCCGTTCTCTGAATCGCTGAGGTAAGGGTTGAGAGTGGGGGCATAGAGCTGAAACGGAGTCAGCGAGTGAGCCAAGACAATATCGGCAGAGCGCCCCACCGGAAAGCTGTAGCTCAGCGTCAGCGCCTGGATGGCGTCGCCAGTTGAGCCAGCAAAGGATGAGGAGAGCGTGCCTTCGGAGGTCGAGACTTTAACCAAGCCTGTGTCATCGCCTGCCAAGTCAAAGGCTCCGGTATAGGGCGTAGCCGCATCCAAGTTGCCCAGGGAGCTGTTGCCTGCATAAAGGCTGAGTGACAGCAGATCTGAGCCTCTAAAACTGGTGAGCAGGCTGAGCTTTTCGCGATGCTGAAATACCGTCTGGTTGCGGTCGCCCTCTCCAAACACATCGCTCACCGCAAAGATGGCGTTGCCTCTGAGCGTCGTTGTGGTGGAAAACTGATTGGCGTCAATTTCGTTCAGCCGCGCCTCTAGGCCATCTAGCCGTCCGCGAATCAGGGCTATCTCCAGCGCAAACTCTTCCCGCATCCGGTTTGCCGCCGCCAGATCTTCTTGGGTCATGGCATCTTCGGTGCTGGCCGCAATTAGTTCGCTAATCCGGTCAAGGCAGGCATTTAGCCCCGCCGCAAACTCAAACCGAGACAGGGCGCGCTGCCCCTTAAACTGGCCGTCTGGGTAGCCCACAATGCAGCCATAGCGCTCCACCAGCGACTGCAATGCCCGGTAAGTCCAGTCGGTCGGCTGCACGTCTGCCAGCTCTGAGACTGAGGTGAGCTGCGACAGGGCGCGATTTGTGGATGCGCTGGCAGATGATGGCGCAGCATCGGGTCGATTCTGTGAAGAAGCGCTCTCAGCCGGTTGTCTGGTTAATTGTTCTACCGATGGTTGAATGGGCATAGTATCGCCCGTTGGCGGCTCAGAAGCCTCTAGCTTTGTTAAGTCTGGTTGGGGCTGATTGAATAGATCTAGCGCCTCTGTTAAATCTGGATTTAAGTCTGGATGAACTGTTAGATCTAAACCTGATTCTTCAAGGTTTGTAGCTGATCGGCTGCTGTCAGCGATGGATGCTGCTCGTGAAGATGCTGGGGGTAAGTTTGCTAGATCTTGCGGGGAGTCGGTAGCCGCCAAACTGGGCAAACAGAGGCCGCTAGCGGCAGCTCCAACTATTGATAAGATCGATAAGACCTGGCTGTAAGATTGATTTTTCACTCTAAAACACTCCACACCTTTCAAATCAGACGGCTCAAACCAGGAAATTGACCAGCAGATTAGCCAACTAAACTTTACACCGAATCCCCAGAGTCAGATTAAGTTAAGTCACTGCAATTTCAATTCGCGCCTCAGCCTTCAGCGTTCAGTGGTATAGTGAGTCCCAGCTATCGGTTCTAACGGAAAACAGCCGTTGGAGGAAACGGGGAAAGTTCGGTGAGAATCCGGCGCTGTCCCGCAGCTGTGATGAAATCAGGACGAAACATGCTCTGGTTTTCAGTCAGAATGCCCACCGCCTAGCTGCATCCACATCACAAATCTGCGAGGTCACAGATTTTGCATAAAATTCCGGTTACGGTCGTCACAGGGTTTCTGGGCGCAGGTAAAACGACGGTTTTGCGGCATCTGCTGCAAAACAACCAGGGACGCCGGATTGCGGTTCTGGTGAATGAATTTGGCGAAATTGGCATTGATGGCGATCTGCTCCGCAGCTGCCAGATCTGCGATGACGAAGATGATCTCAATAGCGACTTAACCAGCAACATCATTGAACTCACCAATGGCTGTCTCTGCTGCACGGTACAGGAAGAGTTTCTGCCGACAATGCAGGAGCTGCTGAAGCGCCGCGACCAGCTAGATTGCATCGTGATCGAAACCTCTGGGCTGGCGCTGCCCAAGCCGCTGGTGCAGGCATTCCGCTGGCCAGAAATCCGCAATGCGGCCACGGTAGACGGCGTGGTGACGGTAGTAGACGGCGAAGCGCTGGCTGCTGGGCAGGTAGTGGGCAATCTCGAAGCGCTAGAAGCCCAGCGGCAAGCCGACGACAGCCTGGAGCATGAAACCCCCATTGAAGAGCTATTTGAGGATCAGCTGGCCTGCGCTGACTTGGTGCTGCTGACCAAGACCGATCGGCTGGATTTAGCGGAGCAGGCCAAAGTCCAGAGCTGGCTCCAGCAGCAGATACCTAGCGGCGTCAAGGTTTTGGCCTGCAATCAGGGCGTGATTAACCCAGAGGTGCTGCTGGGCTTTAATGCAGCAGTAGAAGATAACCTTGAGCATCGCCCTAGCCATCATGACAGCGAAGCCGAACATGATCACGATGATGATATTAATGCCGTTCAAATTGTCACCACAGAGGCGTTTGAGCCGGAGAGATTAATTGCTCTGCTCAAAACGCTAGTGCAGCAGCAGGAAATCTACCGGATCAAGGGGTTTGTGGCAGTGCCCGGTAAAGCGATGCGGCTAGTGTTGCAGGGCGTGGGGCAGCGGTTTGACTCCTTTTACGATCGCCCTTGGCAGGCGGCAGAGCCTCGACAGACCCAGCTGGTGATCATTGGGCATCAGCTCGATCAAGCTGCAATTGAAACAGAAATTCTAGCGGCGGCGGCGGGTGCGGCGGCGGCGCGATGAATCCAATTTGGATTGACAACTTAATTCACCCGCCGCGCGATTGGCATCCTCAGTTTATTCATCACAATTTGCTGGTAATTGGCTACAGCGCTTGGCAGGGCTACTTGCAGTCTGGGGCTGGCCTTGTCGTCTGTCAGCTCGCGGCGACGCTGCCAGAGGCAATCGACTGGACTCTCAACAGCTTGCCTTTGACGCTGCGCTTTGTGCCAGAGTCTGAGCTGGCACAGTTGACACAGACGGCAGATCTGCCGCTAGAGCCTGCGGCCATGCCGGGGCTGCAAGAGGCGCTGGCCACCTACGATCCGGCTGAGGCCGTACTGCTGCTGGTCTGCGGCAACGGCGAGGTAAATTTGAGCCTTCTGTACCTAGCTATTTCGCCCTCTGACTGCTATAAACAGGTGCGTTGTCGTTGGGATGAATTTGCGCCTGCTCTAGCGTTATAGGGTGTTGCCATAGTTTACAGTCGCGTTCTGGTTACGGCTTTTGGCTCATGTTCAAGCTCATTGCAGAGAGATTCTGCATTCATTCAACAGAAGGTTAATACGATTTCATGACTTTAAATTCGATTGCGCCTGTGCGCCGCTGGTCAGTGACTCTGTTCACCTTGGGGCTGCATTTGGCGGCTTTATTGGCGCTCTTGCCCGTCTACTTTAGCTGGTCGGCGGTGGGGCTGGCGCTGCTGCTCCATGTCCTGACCATTGGCTTGGGAATTTCGCTAGGGTTTCATCGGCTGGCGGCACATCGCAGCTTTAAAGTGCCCAAATGGCTAGAATACAGCCTAATTTTTTGCGGCACTTTGGCCTGTCAGGGCGGCGTTAAAGGCTGGGTGGGCTATCATCGGCTGCACCATTTGCATACCGATCAGTCGGGCGATCCGCATGACTCAACGCAGGGGTTTTGGTGGTGTCACATTAGCTGGCTGATGCATGAAGTGCCCAGCAGCAAGGAGCTAAATCGCTACACCACAGATATTGCCAGCGACCCGTTTTATAATTTCTGCCATCGCTACTACGTGGAGCTGCAAATTGGGCTGGCGATTCTGCTCTATCTCTGGGGCGGTATGCCGTTTTTGGTCTGGGGCGTGTTTGCGCGGCTGTTTGTTGGCTTTCATGCCACCTGCTTTGTCAACAGCGTCTGCCACAACTTCGGCTATCGCAGCCACAACACTGCCAATCGCTCCACCAACTGCTGGTGGGTGTCGCTGCTCACCTTTGGCGAAGGCTGGCATAACAATCACCATGCTCAGCCCAATTCCGCTCAGTTTGGCTGGCGCTGGTGGGAGCTAGACGGAGTTTGGCTCACGGTGCGGCTATTGCAGGCGCTGGGGTTGGCGACTCAGGTGAAATCGGTCAACCAGAAGACGCTGAAGCTAGAGTAAAAATTCTATCTCTTGATAGAGCGCGCATCTGACGCAGAGGCTTACTCTGGATCAGCTAGTCCAAATAAAACAATGGCTTGTGATTCCCCTGTATCGCTGCCTGCCCAGCTCACTCTTAGTCAACTTGCGCCACTGCTCGCCAACCTGAGCGAATCAGTGGTAATGGTAGATTCGCATTGGCAGATCCTCTATCAAAATCCGGCGGCTGAGCGGCTGAGTGGCGGCGATGGCTCTAGAATTGGCCAAGCCTACTGGGAAACTTACTGGC
>CASBQH010000264.1 GCA_949127695.1 Synechococcales cyanobacterium PMM_0073 | reverse complement strand
GCCCAAACGCAGAGCTAGAAGCTGCGCCTGAACCTGTGGCCTCGGCGCAGATTGTCGAATCGCCAGCGGCATTTTTGCCCGTTCAGCTATCAGTTGAGCCGCCTCTTGAGCCGCCCCTTGAGCTAGCCGCAGAGCTAGCAACCGCAGATGATTTTGATCTGCGTGAGTTTGAGGCTGCGCCAGATTCGTCCAATACAGCAGATCAGCTCAACCCACCGCTGGCGGGTCTAGAGAGCAATCTACCTGCGCTTCAGGTGATTTTAGAGCGCGAGGTCTTCGTGATTCAGCGGGGCGAATCGCTCAGCCTGACCGGGCGCGTTGAGTTTCCGGCAGAATATCCCAGCGACTGGCAGCCCGCCATTTCTGAGCTGCGCGTCCGGCTCTATGATCCGCAGACCTCGCAGATCCTGATGGATGAGCTTTACCCAATTGACAACCGCATCCCGCCCTTTCCGTTTTCGGGCACTGTCTCGCTGCCAGAGCATTACCAGACTTACCTGGTGCTGGGCGAGCTGATTTTGCAAGGCATGACGCCAGCCGGAACGCCGCAGGTGCTGGCGCAGCGCAGCTTTAATGTCACCACCGATCTACATGAGCTGATCGAATCAGTCGCCAATGACTTTCCCGACCCAGCGCTGCCGCTCGAAGCGCAGATGCCTGACCCCGAACCCGTGCCGACTGCTGAGCTGAACCGGCTGGCCACTAGCTTTCAGCGCTCGCAACAGCAGCAGCTGCCGCCGCAGCTACGGCCTCACAGCCCGTCCCCCAGCTTGCCGCGTACCCACGCTGGGCTTGATCTGCCCTCCTTTACGCCAGTTTATGCCATCCCGACTGCCGCAGCGCCCTTGGAACCAACGGCTGAAGTGGCGGCTGAACCGACTCAAACACCTGAATCAGCCGAGATCTCGACTTCTGCCGCCGATTTACAGCCCTTAGAAGCTTCAGCTTTGCCGCAGCCAGAGCATCAGCCAGAGAGTCAGCCAGAGAGCCAGCCAGAGAGCCAGCCAGAGCATCAGCTAAATCCGCCCAGCGCCAAACCCGCCGAGCTGTTTTCAGACTGGTCAGAGCTAGAGACTCGCCTGCCGCTTTGGCGACAGCCGCTCACTCGTCCGGCGGTAGCTTCTGACAAACCTGAGGATCAGTCATTTCGGGCGCTGAACATCCAAGGCCGCTTCTGGTCGCGCCTGCAAGTCTTGGCCGCTAGCCCAGAGCTATCTGCGGCGCTGGCTGACGCCGATTTTTCCGCCCTGACTGCACCCGAACCCCGTCAGCGCGGTCTGGATGCGGATTTGACGCAGCATGAGGTGGTTGTGGCGGACGAGCTGAGCGCCTCACCTGTGGCCGAGCCATTTCCGGCTGAGACCAAGCCGCCTGATCAAGATTTCCTCAGCGAATTTGTGCTGCCCGACAATGAGCCTATCCCGACGCCCCGCTTGCAGCTGCCGCAGGGTGAACTAATTGCCGGACAGCCGATTGCCCTAACGGTGAAGCTGCCCAACCTGAAAGCCCGCGTCTATGTCAAGCTCTGGCTGCGTGACCGCCAAACCCGCTCCATGCTGGGAGCCGCCCGCTGGCTGATCGACTTTCTGCCGGATGGCTTTGGCAACCAGATGGCTCGGACTGAGGTGATTGTGCCGCCGGGATACCTGAAGGTGCAGTTTGAGGCGATTGCAGTCGAGATTGCCACCCAGCGCGAGAGCGATAAAGTCACCATGACCCGCCCGATTGTGCCGCCGGATCTGTCGCCGCTGTCGCTGGACAGGCTAGAAATTTAAGAATCGACCGCAAAACCAATCCAGTTGTTAAAATTTCTTAGCAGTTGAGCATTCGGGAACCAATTCGCAGTAAATTTGGCTCTAGCGTCCGTTATTTCAACGAGGATCAAACCAATGGCAGCTTCGTTTTTGCCCTCTATCTTAGTGCCGATTGTCGGCTGGGTATTTCCGGCAGTCACAATGGCGTTTCTGTTCATCTACATTGAGCGCGACGACACGGTTCAGTAGCTTTATGCAGCTGGGGCAGCAGGCTAGCACCGGCTCATAAGCCGGCTCATCTAGTCTTTATCATTTCAATCAATTACTCGCTTTTGAGAAGGAGATTCATTCAAGATGCAAAACTTGCCTTCAGGCGTTCAGGCACAGGCCAATTCTGAGGTGGTCAAAGCAGCGGGCGATCCGCAGGTGGGCAATCTGGCCACCCCGATCAATTCTTCTGATTTTAGCAAGGCGCTGATTAACAATCTGCCTGCCTATCGAATGGGTCTGTCGCCTCAGCGGCGCGGTCTAGAGATTGGCATGGCTCACGGCTATCTGCTGTTCGGGCCATTTGCCTTCACCAGCCAGTTTCGCAACACCGGCGTTTCCGATATTGTCGGCTTGATCGAAGCCGTAATTCTGGTGGTGATTCTCACCGTTTGCCTCTCGCTCTACGCTGGCGCTAAGCCCAACAAGCCAATCAAAACTATCACCACCCCCAATCCACCTGCGAGCCTCGAAACTTCAGAAGGCTGGAGCGAGTTTGCAGGCAGCTTCCTGATTGGCGGCATTGGGGGCGCGGCTTTCGCTTACATCATCTACGAAATTTTTCAGTCGGGCGTCCTCCAAACGTTTGGCAATTAGAATTTCTGGTTGAAAAAAAAGCGGCAGATCGAAATCTGCCGCTTTTTTTGAGGCAATTTCAAGTCTAGACTTTGGGCATCTCCTGAAGCTTGCTGTGGGATATTTCAAGATCGGACGCAATCAATCACAGTTTCAACTAATGACATTTGTGCTGCGCGGACTGCTTGGCGGGCGAGGGCGGCAGGTCATTGGCCGGATTCTCGTTAAAGAAATTCACTGGCTTTAGCATGAACCCAGTGTAGGCAGTTGGCATCACCGGCCAATCCTCAGCGCGTGGCACATGCGTATGCGCGAACGTATACCAGACCACCAAATCAGTATTTTCAATGGCACGATCTGCTGCTGTCCAGGTAGGTAGGCCGTCTCCGCCGGGATGCTGGTTGGGGTATTCGCCCGCCGGAAAGCGCTCATTGGGCTGATAGGGCGTCACCCAGAGATGCTTGGTGGTATAGCCTGCTCGCCGTGTGACGCTAGCTTCTGGATGCGAAAAAGGCAGGCCGTTCTCCCCATGTACCAGCTTATACCCGACGGGATAGCCCATCCGGTTCTGGCGCTCAGGATTGACAATTTTCCAGTAGCGCGCCTTGTAGGGATCAAACAGCCGCTGCGCCGCCTGCTCTGTGGGCAGCAGCGTAGACTTGGCGTAGAAGGCGTTGCCGTAGGGGTTTTCATCACCCATTGGCACAGCTTCAGTATCCACCTCGTACACTGAGTTATTCATTCCGTCTACGCACATATCCAGCCGCACGTTAAAAATATGCTGGTGGTTTTGGGCATAGAGCTGCGGTGCAATCAGCGTGCCGTATTTGGGGCGAACTTCCGGCGGCACGGCGCTAGTATTCATCATCCCGGTCAGCTTTACTTCATATTGAATCGAGCCGTCTTGGTAGAAATACCAGAAAAAGCCGTACTCATAGTTGCCCACGGTGGCAATAAACGACAGCACCAGCCGCCGCGACCGCCGCACCTCGACTTGATCAGTCCGCCAGTCGGTATGCTTCCAGAGAATGCCAAAATCTTCTTCATGCATACAGATTGCGTTTTCAATTTGGAAGATATCGCCCCGACTCGTGCTCATTACCGCGTCAAAGTAGCGAATTTCGCCCAGACAGTCACAGCCCAGCGTCAGCGAATTGGCCAGCATACCCACGCCGTATTCACCCACGTCAAAGGCGTTTTTACGATAAGCCTGCACCTGCGGATCGCCGTAGGGCACGGTCATTTCGGCCAGCGAAGCTCGATATATAATCGGACGCAGCTCGCCTTGATCTTCGTAACCGACGGTATAGAGCACCAGCCCTTCGCGCGGCGTAAACCCGATTCGCATCCGCCATTTCTGCCAGCAGATCTCGTGGCCTTCTACGGTAAAGCTCGCGCCCTCTGGCTGCGTGATCGCAATCGGCTTCAGGTCTTGGCGAAACCGTGACTCGACAAACTCGCGGGCATAGTTGCCAGATTCGGGCGGGACGGGCACAACGCCGTGATCTTCAATTCTCACCACTTCCATGCTGTTGAGATCGACAATCGCCAGCACGCCTTCAATTGGGTGAGCGTAGCCATTGTCGGTGGGGCTGTCTTTCACCCAGCAGAGCGCCCGCGACAGCCTGCGGCCTCGGTCGGTTTCAGGTTCGTTGCCGTAGCAGCCTGCCGACCAGGGGTCAACCATGACCAAGCTCATGTCGGTGATGCCCCGCTTGCTTGCTGCGGCCTGAAACTCTGGGCTGGCTTTAACTGCCGCCTCGCAGTCAAAAAATTCGTCGAGGGCAATCGGCGGTTGGGCATTGGGGATATGCTTCCAGTCGCGCAGGGCTTGCTGCGTCAGGGAGACAACTGCCTCGTAGCAAGCGCCGTCCTGATTATCCAGCAGAATAATAAACGCCTCGCGCTCGACAGCATCTCCGGGCTGGAAATTTAGCACCACTGATTTGGGTGGCTCTTGCAGCGTCACGGTGATAAATCGGACGCGCTCGCTGAGGTGACGTTCGGCTTTGACAATGGCAATTGCTGCCAAAATCTCTTCGGCTACTAGCGGATCGAGAGGATGTGAAGCCGCAGGCAATTGGGTCGCCAGCTGTGTTTCGCTGTAGATGGCTGTCATAGTAATTCAGGAATAAAAGAGTGAAAATTGATACAGAGAAATTTCTCCAACCATTGCGAAGGTTAAAGGTGAAGGTTAAAGCAACCTTTTCTAGAACTCTAACGCCAGTTGGAACACAGATTTATAACAAATCTAGGCGGTTCAAGTTTGACAAGCTGTAGTAGAAGCTACGAAAGCGGCAGCTTGTCATAATAACCAGATATAAGGCGCTATTTCGCTCGGCGCAGCAGCAGCGCTAAAGTTCCAGCCAGCAATCCCCAAAAGGCCGCTCCAACGCCAAACAGCGTCACCCCAGAAGCCGTCACCAAAAACGTGATTAGCGCAGGCTCCCGCTCCGGCTCATCCAATAGGGCTTTGGCTAGGCCGTTGCCAATTGTGCCCAGCAGCGCGAGTCCGGCAATGGCGCTCACTAGCTCTGGCGGAAAAGCCGCAAACACCGCCGCTACCGTTGCTCCAAATAGCCCAATCAGCAGATAGAATCCGCCTGCTGCAACTGCCGCCATATAGCGCTTGCTGGGGTCTTCATGCGCTTCTCGCCCCATGC
>CASBQH010000263.1 GCA_949127695.1 Synechococcales cyanobacterium PMM_0073 | reverse complement strand
GTCTAGCCCAGTCGGTTAAGGCTTTATGCCGCCGTCCTTGGCTTTGGTGATAGCGCTGTGAGGGGGCGAGAACAGTGAAAAAGGGGAGTGCCCAGACCCGTTGTGCCCCAGCAATAGGGACTAACAGCATCAGACTCAGCCAGCGCAAGCCACTCGTTTATAGCCCTTTGGGCATTCAAGAAATACAAAATGACTATCACTGGAGCGAACTGGGTCACGGTAGATGCCTCTAGCCGCAATGCGTTTACCCCATCGCCGTTCATAGGGCTTCGCCCCGCCGTAGGCGTAGGTGTCGTCAATGCCCATCACGAGCACGCCACTGGGCGCAAAACACTGCACCAACTGGAGCAACAAAATGCGACTGGCTTGGCGACTCGACCAGACTGCCCGATTCAGAACACGGTGATAGGTCTGAAAATGAGGCTCATCCTTATAATCCCATCACTCGCAACACAGCACTGACAGTTCGCTTTCCTGGTGCTAGGATTACCCCTATCAGCAAGACGAGCCCTGATTCCCAGACGGGCTTGGAAAAGAGAGTGGCAAACGCTAGGATAATGGGCATGAATTCTTTTGGTAGCAAGTTCATCAGGAGAAATCAAATAACGCTTTCCTGATTTTGCTACCTTTCCTGCTCTCAAAATGGATAAAGTCGAGCTAAGTCAAACTGTCCACTTTATTAGGGCAAGCTCAGTCAACAATCGCCTGATTAATTGGGGAACTGCGTTCCCCGTTCCTATCCCCCTCACCGCCAAGCTAGGAACGACCTGCGGCTACGCTGTGGCGGGAGTACCCCGGAGGTCTAGATGGAGCTAGTCGGGGAGCAGCCTGCATTCAACAAACCTAAACCCATGCCAGATTTGCCCAAGGCGATAGAGCCATTAACACCCGCCCATGCGCCTTTGTCGATCTTTCCAGAGCCGCCTTTGCGTTCTAGTCAGGCGATCTGTTGGGATGGCTTCTATGTTGAACATCATCATCAGCCCGCTTACGAGACGCCTGAATATTGCTATGGCTGGTGCAATGTCAGCATTCATTTAGGCCGAGCTGTTCGGGTTGAAAAATGGATTGAAACAGAGAAGCCGCAAGCACGCTGGGTCAGAGAAGGGGATATCGGCATCTATCCAGCGCATGTGCGGTTTCGAGAACGCTGCTTTGAATCCACTCAGTTTGTGGATATTTATCTGGCTCCAGATCTGCTCAGTCGCGCTGTAGGACAGTCAGGCGGCTCCATTCCAACGCTGCTACCAGGATTTGCTCAGCCCGATCTGCTGGTCTATCAAATGGGGCTGTCGCTCAAGGCTGAACTTGAGATCACAGGCGAACCGCTCTATGCTGAGTCTCTCGCCATGGCGCTGACGGTGCATCTGCTGCGGCATTATACCGGGCAGATGCAGCCGTTGTTTAAGTCGGCAGCAGGACTATCTCAGCGTCACTTGAGTCAAGTGATTGACTATATGCAAACTCATTTGGCTGAAGCGCTCAGCGTGGCTGAAATTGCCAGTTCAGTTCAGATGAGTCCCTATCATTTTTCGCGCTGCTTCAAGCAGGCAACGGGCTGTTCGCCGCATCAATATCTGCTGCAAACGCGAGTAGAACGTGCCAAAGCGCTGCTACAGGCAGATCGCTGGCCGCAGCCTACTCTAGCAGAGGTAGCGGCTGCAACGGGCTTTGCCAGCCAGAGTCACCTGAATCGACATTTTAAGCAGCAGCTCGGCCTAACGCCGCGTCAGTTTCGCAATCAGTAGCCCGCAGGAACAGCCGCCGCCGCAGGAATAGACAAAAAACCGCAGCCTTGTGGAAGACAATCACCGCCGAAGCCAGAACAATAGGGAAGTCCGCTCAGCTTTGGGTTTGTCCTATGCTTTTACACCGCACCTCTGGCCGCTGGCAGCTCGGCCTGTCGCTCTCTTTAGTCACCGCTATTCTCTGGGGCACAATCCCCAACATTCTGTCGATTGCGCTGCAAAATGTTGATACCTACACGCTCACTTGGTTTCGCTTTCTCTCCTCGTTTTTGCTCTCAGGAGTTTACATCTCGCTGCGACATGGCCGAACGGGGTTCAAACAGCCTCGGCTCAATCGCACTGGCTGGCTGCTGCTGGTAGTGGCCATTTTGGGCGTCGGGCTAGACTATCCGCTCTATCTCTGGGGAATGGCAAAAACCTCACCTGCCAACGCTGAAGTGATGATTCAGCTCGCGCCCTTGCTGCTGGGGCTGGGGGCAATCGTAATTTTTAAGGAGCGCTATAGCCTTCAGCAATGGTTGGGCGTGGGGATACTCTCGGCTGGATTTGTGCTGTTTTTCCGCGAACAGCTGCGGCTATTGCTGGTGGCTTCAGGCCAATATTTAACGGGCAGTGCGCTGGTGATGTTGGCGGCAGTCTGCTGGGCGGCCTATGCGCTGGCACAAAAACAGCTCCTGCGCGACCTGAGTTCTGAGCTAATTATGCTGATTATTTACGGCAGCTGTGCGCTGCTCTACCTGCCGGTTGCTCAGCCCGCTAGCCTGCTCAACCTAGACAGATTGACGCTGGGCGTTTTGCTGCTCAGCGGCTTGAGTACGCTGATTTCCTATGGCGCATTTGCCGAATCACTGGCGCATTGGGAAGCCTCCAAAATTAGCGCGGTGCAAAGCCTGACGCCAATTGTCACCATTGCCACTTCTTGGGTGATCGCGGCAGCTTTACCCGGAATCTTAGCGCCCGCAAGTTTAACCAGCTTAGGCTTTCTGGGGGCGCTGCTGGTCATGGGTGGCTCAATCCTGATTGCGCTAGGGCAGCGCTTAAAGCCCGCTGGAGTGGCTTAGCGCGGTGGCTCCATCTCATACAGGTAGAGCAGCGCTTCGGCAGAGGCAGCGCCGCTGGGCGGATAGATCTCCAGATAGGCGTTGTTGAGTTCAGGGCGGGCGCTGTCTCGGTAAATAATATAGGTATAGTCCGCATGTTTGAAAATTAGCTGCCTTGCTGCGTCGGGGTCGGTGCTAGTGATTTCTAGGCGCGCGGCGTTGGCTTTGGATTGGCCAATATAGTATTTGGGTTGCCAAGGATCGTATTCAGCTGAGCAGATCTGTACCTGATAATTGCTGCTTTCAGCAAACGCATAGGGGCTAGAGTCGGTAGGACAGTCGGCAATCAGTCGCTCTAGCGCTAAGCTGCGGATATCGGCTCGAATGGTGACTTTGCCCGTGCTGGGCAGCGGCTGAGTGGGCGCATAGTCTTGCTGAATCTCTGGCTGAGTATCTGGCTGAGTATCTGGCTGAGCATCAGGTAAATCGGCTGTATTTAGCTCAGTATTTAGCTCAGATGGCTTTAGCTCAGCGGTTGGCTCTGCTGGCAGAACTGATGAGGTCGCTATCGCAGCAGGTGAGGCTGAAGACTGCGCCTGGGATTCAGCACCACAGCCCAGCAGGCTGAGCAGCAGCGGCAATATCCAAATAGTCTGGCTAGACTGAACAAACTGACATTTCATAGTGACGAGCATTTCATAGTGACGAGC
>CASBQH010000262.1 GCA_949127695.1 Synechococcales cyanobacterium PMM_0073 | reverse complement strand
CCATAGGAAAACGCATCAAGCAGCAAATCGAGCAGCTGCTCTCGGTTGCTCAGCACCTGCTTCTCTTCAATCAGCTTAAACTTAAGCCGAATCTCGCAGTCGTAGACAGCAAACTTAGAGTCAAATGACTGCGGCTCCACGGAATTAGGTTTCATTTGAGGTAATCACACCTTTTAATTGATCTGATATTTGGATGGAGGATTGAGTTAAAGCCTGAACTAGTCCGAGCCAGTTCAAGTCATTCCAAGTCAGTCATTCCAAGTCAGTTTGGGTCGGGCTTGGGGGGAAGCGCAACAAGCGACCTAGCAGAAGCGAGTTGATCACCAGCATCAATCTGCTTGGAGTGATCGGCATGAAACTCACAGAACGCTTTAGAAAAAATAGACTGTAGGCACATAGACGACCTATAACCTAGCATTCCCGCAACGCTAATCAGATCCGCTAACTTGCTGAACTAATGCAGCTTAGATTTGAGTTGAAACCGTAATCAGAGGAAGCCATTAATTTATAAATATCATTATTGAATGGTTTCTCACATCGGCTTGTATGAATTCTCCATGAGGATTGAACAGGCTTCTGTAATGGCTGTTTATCATCGGTCAAACTCTCATTTCAAACTTAATTCAGAAATCCTAGAAGTAGCCCCCGCTCTACGCTCTACATGTATTTTTTAATGCTGAAAGTAGTCCTTGAACCTTCAGCTTGAGTCTTAGTTTAAGAACAGTTTTATACCCGTAGAGACTGCCAGCTACCGAGCTAAATTCAAACCCCGTTGAGTAGATTAGTTACAGCAGCTTTGGCGAATCAAAACGGGCGGAGAATTCTATTTAATTGAGCCGATTGCGGGTCTTAGGCTGTGCCGCAGAAGTATTTTTTATACATCAGTCTGAGAGTTTAGAAGATTAGCAAGACCGCTATTTGATCGGTTATTCGATCGGTTTAATACCGCAGCGGCGCAGCATACGCATAAACGCAGGCAGCGTAGCGGCATCGACCCGACAGCCGCCTCGTTCAGACCGCAAGCCAAAATTTCCCAGATCAAAGGCTTTGCGGCGCGGCAGCTGCCAGAACCAATAGGCGGGCAGATGGCCTGCCGCTACCAAGTCATCAGTGGCCGCATCTGACTCCAAATCCAGCTGAGCATAAAACTTATAAAATCCGAGTGCTGCGATCCACCAGTCCACCGCCTGACTAAATTGCTCGGCCTGCGCTAAATCTGCCGCTAGATCTCGCTTGAGCGGATCGGAGATTTGGCCATAGATGTTTAACTGTCGCCCAAACCCAAATTTTTGCTGGCTATGCTCACTCCAGAGTCGGTCAATCTCCTGCATGGCTGCTGTATCAGAGGCATTGGGGGAAAAGCTGCTGATTGCTGTTAGATCGAGCCAGCTTTGCTCAGGCTGAACCACTTTGAGCAGAATATCGTGAGTCAGCTGATCTGCTACTGGGTAACGCCGATGCTTCAAGTTCTGCTCTAGCGTCTCAAACAGATCCTTGAGGCTGTCACTGTAGGCTGGTTTTTGTTCAATTTTTTGTTCAATTTTTTGCTCAACGGCAGGCGGATCTAGGGGTGAGGGAGCCGCTACGGTCAAATTCGGCAAGTTGCCGTGAGCAAATTCCTCAGTGATTTCGTTGGCAATTGCCGCTTCCTCACCTTGCTTGAGTCCTAGCGCCTGCGCGAGTCTGCCCAACTCAGCTCGAATCTCTGGCGTCAAGATGTTTTCCATATAGGCGCGGCGCAGCACCTGTTTGTATTGCTCTCGTCGAGTTGGATAATCGTCAGAATGCAGCGTGATAGTGGTTGGCTGAGTCTGATCCAAATCAGCTGGCTTGGGGGCAGGCTGATGGCTTGAACCGCGCGGCGGATTGGACAACGCGCGCGCTGGGACGGGCGGCTGGATCGGCTGAGGTTGGGACGCTGGGTCAGGGATCGGATCAGCAGATGCAGTATGCTTTGAGGCTTGTTTCAGCAATTCCTGCTCAATTGCTTTAGCTTGATCAGGCAGCAGTCGCAGCAGCATCCGATTGGTTTCTAAGGCTTCCTGGGCATCGGTGGACAGCTGGCCATTTTCGGCATATTGCTGCACGAGCGAGCGGTAGGACTCTTCAGGCGTACTCATGATTCGAGTTGATCCAGAGGCAATTGCTACGCATCTTAGCGCTAGCTCTGGCTGTTGCACCGAAACTTGATTTGAAACTTGAGCCCAGAAATCTAGCCCCATTCTTCAAGATCTGCGGCATCTCTTGCCACCAAGCCTTGCCTAATTTCTGACCAGTCGATTTGGTGGGCAGATAGATCCTGGATCAATCGCCCTTGCTGGAGCAGCAGCAGCCTGCCACAAAACTGCTGCAAGACTTCCAGCTGATGATTGACCATCACCACGGCAATTGAGCCAGCGGCTAGAGTTTTTAACAGCCGTAGCAGCAGCGCTGTCCGTCCGGCATCTAGGGCGGAAGTCGGTTCATCCAGCAGCAGCACTTTGGGCTGAGCCATCACGGCTCTGGCGATTGCTACCAGCTGCCGCTGCCCTACCGAGAGCTGAATTTCGCTGCGCTCTAGCCAGTCTGCCGGAATTTGCAGCTGCTCTAGCCCCTGCTGCATCCGCTGCTGAATCATAGCTTGATCGAGTCCGCGCAGCAGCAGTGGATAGGCCAAAGCCTGCCGCACCGTCATCCCCAGCAGCCGCGACTCCTGAGGCACTAGCATAATTTGCCGCCTCAGCTGAATCACGGGGAGCTGCTCAACTGGGCGATTTTGGTAAAAAATCTGGCCGCTGCTGGGCTGGCTCAGCCGATTTAGCAGCCGCAGCAGCGAAGTTTTTCCAGCGCCCGCCGCCCCCACAATGCCCAAACAGTCAGACTCAAATAGCTCAAACGAAATATCTTGCAGCAGATCCAAACTCCCAGAAGCCTGCTGAGGACTTTTGAGACTGATCTGTTCTAGTCGCAGCAGGCTCGGTGAATTGGCTTGCAAAATAGCGGAATTAAAACAGTGCGCCCAGATCTTAGCTTGACCACGGCCTGCTTAAGCCAGCGCAACGCCGATTGTCCAGGCACCTATCAGCAGCAAAAGCAGGGTTAAAACCAACAGAAACAAATACATCCAGGGCTGAGCCAGCGGACGGACATCTCTGGTGTCAATGCCAGTTTGCGCCTGCACAGTTCGCACCAGCTCTGCGAAGCCAGCCACCCGCATTGGCAGCAGATAGGCGAGGCCAGACTGACTCAAGAAATAATAGATTAGGCCACCCTGCCCGGTTGAGCGCGGCTTCAGCGCCTTAATTTCTATCCAAGGCAGCGACCAACCGCGTCGCAGCAGCCATTTGATCCAGGTGGGATAGGTGACTTGAATGCCGGCTGCGTCTAGGATCACCTGCTCGCTTAATGCGCCATACAGCAAGACAGCGCCCAAAACTAGCCCCATAACCAGCAGCAAGGGCGAAATTGGCGCAGCGGTTTTTTGAGCCAGCACCGGCAGCGGCACAGTCAACGCCGTATAAAACAGCAGCAGCGTGATCCGAATCAGTGGCGAGAGCCGAAAGACTCGCTGCTCTAGGGTGGCAACAGGTTCAGAAATAGAAGACACAGGCGGATCAACCCTTGAGACAAACGCGATTTAACCGTAGTGTAGCAACCCGTAGCGCAGTAACCCGTAGTGCAGTAGCAGCGTAGCAACGCTACGGCAGGTATTTCTGCACAACCGTCCAGCCCGTCCAGCTCACAGCCGTTAGCCCAATCAGCAGCGCCAAGTTGACGCCCAGATGCAGCGGACGTGCCCAGGGTCGTTCTGGACTGATGCGGAGTGCCGCCCAGGCTGAGAGCAGCGTTAAGCCGACGACGGTTAAGCCTGCGATCAGGTGCGGCGAATGCCCCAGAGAGCCGTAGTAGCCGAATGTCCCCACTAGCCCCACCGCCAGCAGCAGCAGCACCAGTAAGACAATGACTCCGCCGGTGAACAAATGCAGAGGCCGCAGCCAGCTCGGACGGTTGGCCGGAGTTGCCAATTGATTTTCTAGCTGATTTTTTAGTTGGCTCTCCAGTTGACCACCCTGCTGCCGATGGCTAACAAACAGCCAGCCGCCCGTTACGGCTAGCAGCAGGTAGGCAGAAATAGACAGCCCCATTGACCAGGCGGCAATTCGCCAGAGCCAGAGAAACGAGGGCAGGTTTAAGGCGGCTAGCAAGGGCTTTAATCAAAACGCTCACCTCTAGCCTATCGCTTCTGGGAAATCGGAGCTGCGATCATCGGGCAGAATTCGCAGCCGCACGGTCTGTGAGAAGCTGCCGTCTGGATCACCCAGATTGACCTCTAGCAAGTCTTGGGTCAGTGGAGCCACTTGATCGAGCAAGGCGCGCAGGTGGGGCGTACTGGCTCCGCTGTCCAAATACAGCCGATCGGCTAGGTTGTTCAGGCGTTTCCAGGCGGCATGAAGCTTAATCACCGCCTGCTCTAGCTGCGACGCCTGATTCACCAGATCGGCGGCGCTGCTGAGGCATCCCACTCTCAGCGCTTCTTCTAGCGCCAGTTCCAAATCCAGCGAGGGCTGATTCAGCGCCTGCACCTGCACTGCCGCCGCCAGATATTTGGCCAGATAGCGGGCTTCCACCGTCGCCTGTTTGACCGTATCCACGTCGGGGTTGGCAATAATTCCGTCTTGGATAGCCACCTGATGCAGCGGCGGTAGCTTTTCCATCTCGCGCACCAGCGGCGTTAAATAGCGTGTTGGGATGGCGCTGCTGGCCGCTTTTTCCTTCACCACACCGGGCAGCAAATCAGAAGACATGGTGGTCCATTCGTCCTGGATCTGACGCACTTCTCGCCGCGTAATTTGGGCTGGAGCTGCCGGAGAGGGTTCGTTGACCATATCACAAACCATCTGCTGCACTTCAGGCGCGGCTTGGGCTGTTTCAATAAAAGCTCGCTTGCTAAAGCAGTTGACCGCTGCGGGTTGCAGCATTCCGTCTTGCAGTAGCGTATCGGCGCTGTTGGCCAGCTCAATCAGGGAATAAGCCTGAGTTTTGCTAATTTCGCGGTCGTTTAGCCAGCTCAAAAACCCGGTGCCGCGTCCGTCGCCGCCCTGCTTTTCGCGGTCGCGCACGGTTCGCAAAATTCGACCTCGCCAGATCTCGGTTTGCAGGTCAAAGCGATCGCAGATTTGCCAAGCCGTGGCGACCTGCTGCAAAAAATCTGTCTCGGCTAGCTCCAAGTCTTCTGGGTTGGGCAGCTCTAGATTAAAGGTGGTGGGATCAATCTCGTTGCTCCAGTTAGGCTGCGCCGAACGCCCTCTAGCCTGCATGGAAGCCGCAGTATTGACGAGATGGATTGACTGGGATGGGTGAAACGCCTGAACCATGAAACCTGCCATAAAACAGCCGGATTATTATGGCACGGCTGGCAGTTAATGCGTCATCAGGCTAAGCTATTGCTCGTGAACAATGCCGCAATTCTGGCTCATGCTGTTTGCATCACCTTTAAGCGAACAGGCGGCGGCAATTGGCTGGGCAGCGCTGCTGGACTATGGCTTGGGCGATCCCTGGAGCTGGCCGCATCCGGTGCAGGGCATGGGGCAATATATTCAGCGCTACAGCCAGCTTTGCCTCAAACGGCTGCATCGTCCAATGCTGCTGCGAGTCGCTGGAGTGAGTCTGGCGCTCACCACGATTGGCCTGAGCGGCTTAGCAGGCTGGCTTTGCCTCTGGATCGCGGGTCTATTGCATCCGCTGCTGGGGTTTGCAACTCAAGTGGTGCTGCTGGCGAGCTGCTTGGCCGGACGCAGCCTGCGCGATGCGGCCACAGCGGTTTTGCAACCCCTCGCTGCTGCTGATTTACCCAGCGCTCGGACGAGGCTCAGCCGCTATGTGGGGCGAGATACCGCCGATCTGTCTGCTGCTGAAATTCTGCGAGCCTTGCTCGAAACTGTGACTGAAAATGCCACCGATGGGGTGATGGCTCCGCTGTTTTATGCCATGCTGGGCGCAGTTTCGCCGCTGGGAGCTGTGCCGGTGGCTCTGGCCTACAAGGCTGCTAGCACGCTGGATTCGATGGTGGGCTACCGAGATGCGCCCTATGAGCATTTGGGCTGGTTTAGCGCTCGGCTGGAAGATCGCCTGACTTGGCTGCCCTGTCGTCTGCATGTACTGACCTTGGCGCTGCTGTCGGGTCGTCCCAGGCAGGTGCTGCGAATTTGCTGGCGAGATGGTGGCCAAGATCCAAGCCCCAACTCTGGCTGGAGCGAAGCGGCCTATGCGGCGGCTTTGGGGGTGCAGGTGGGCGGCAGCAACCAATATGCAGGGGTGGTGAAGCAGAAGCCGCTGCTGGGCGATCCAGAGGCTCCAATTACGCCTGAAATAATCTGGCGGGCTATGCGCCTGACCCGCCGCTGCTTTTTACTCTGGCTCAGCTTAGGTGCATTCGTCTCTGCCAATGCCATTTTGCATTGAACCCAGAATTGTTCTGACGATCACACAGCGTGTACTGCCGCCATCAGCCGGAGAAGTAACCACAATTTTCATGATGCCAGTTTCTTCCGGCGGCGGATCGCCACTGCCCAAGACAATATTGCCGCGATCATCAAACACGACGCAGCCCCTAGCGTCGGTGCCGCAGCCGGTGTTGACATTGCCAACCAGCGTCAGTCCGTAAGTTTTGCTGGTGCGTTTGTCGGCCTGCACCTGTCCGTCTAGCGTTTGGCTAACTGCGCCGGTGCGAATAACGGGCAGCGCATTGGCGGGGGTGATGAAGTTGACGACCTGCCTTTGTCGAGTTTGCAAAGCCTGAGTCTGCGCCTGCCGGAGCGACTGCAAAATCTGGTCGCGGCCTGCGTCAGCTCGACGGTTATTGACAAACGTGAGCCAGCTTGGAGCCGCGATTAAAGCCAAGATTGAGGCCATGACAACCACGATCAGCAGCTCGAAAAGGGTAAACCCGGCGGTAGAGTGACGAATGGCTTTATGCATGAGCTTTTTCAAAAAAGGCTTGAGTAAAAGGCAGCAGAAAAGAGATAGAAGTCAGAGTTTTTGGGGCATAGGGCAGTGCTTAATCAGCAGTTGGGCGACGCCCTAGAACGCTGCGGGTGAGTACGCGGGTTTCCAGCGTTGGTAAAACATCTTGGTCGTTTTTGGTGATTTCTTCCTTATCATCAACTCTTCTCATACCGGGTCTACCCAATGCGCTACCCCGCAGAAACAGCACAACGTCGCGGTACTGAGTTGGATCAACCCGGGTAGCGGTGACAGTGCCTGTGCCTGTAGTCTGTGTCTGAGAGAATACGCAGGCATAGAAGGTGCGAGTATCTTTGTTAAGAGAATTTTTAACAGGAGTTTTGGGCGAGATGTCGTAAGAGCCAGTGGTGGTGGTTCCCGTCGCGCCGCCAGCAGGGCAGAAATTATCAGTTGGTTTGATCGTAGGTGTGTTGATTATGTCTAAGCTCACAAAATCTACCAGGGTAAAACTACTGCCCGTTGGACGGGTTGCTTGCAGGTTTACAGCGCCTGTTCCAGGATCAGCCCAAGGCCAGCTGGCTAGATTATTATTCACGCTGGGATCAACATAGCCGGGGGTGAGATTGCCGCTAGAGTCAAACTGGCTCAAAACATAGCGCGTGATCCGAGCTTGGCCTTTCCAAACTGTAGGGTTAGCAGGCTTTCTTGCCAGTGAATAAACCACTAGCGCATAAGACTGACCGTTGAGGCAGGCAACCCCAACGGGGTTTGTGGCAGCATTGGTGGCGGCGCAACGCTGCTTCACGACATCTGGGAAAGGCTGGAGTTTCCAGAAGGCCAATACCGGCACGGCTCCATTGGTGACCGAGGCGGGCAGGTAGTTGGCGAAAGGAATGTCCGTAGTATTCAGGTCTTCGCTTTTGCTGTCTTCCAAGTACGTTCCAGGATAAACATAGATCGCTTCTTGCAGCTCTGATGACATATAGTTGAGCGCCAGCTGCATCTCGCGCTGGGTTTCAGACCGCGAGGCTTCGCGCTGATCAGAGGTCATCATTTGGATCACAATGAAGGTAAGACCCGCAACAATAATGCCAGCAATGGCCGTCACGACTAGCAGCTCGACCAGCGTAAAGCCTTGACTGGCATAATAAGCGCCATAGCGACCAGTGCGACGCTGAGGCGATCTGAGAAACGATTTTTTGAGGTGGGAGAAGAAATTTTTAGCCATGGTGGGTTAATTCAAAAATGCGGAGCCTTGCAGCAGCAAGCTAGCTGCAACCGAGAATCTGTTTTCTGTTTGCGTCAGTGGCATATTGGCAGAGCACTTCTGAACGCTCGCCCCAGGAAATATCTTTGTTGACGACGGCAAGCGGATTGGTGGCCTGCTGCCCTTGGCCAATGGTTAGTCCTAAAGAGGCTGGCTCTGTTTTCAGCTTGCCGCTAACCAGCGTTTTGTTTGTATCGACGAGCTTGGAATAGACGCGCACGCCTAGCTGAAAGCGAGCTGGTCGCTTCAGACCCGTGGCTTTCCCGTCTTCAGCTATCGTGTACTGAGTATTGTTGCGGATCACCTGCATGAATAGATCAGGATCGCAGTCGCCATCCAGATCCACAGGCAAGGCATCAGTCGCGGCCAATGGCTGGTCATTGTAACGGGGATAGCTGGTGTAGGGTGAGGTTGCCCCTGGGCAACTTGTAGCAGGCGTTTTCAGAAAGCTGGCGATCCTGGTTGGCGGCAGAATGTTTCTAATATTGGCCTGAGCCGTGTTGGGTGGTAGTCGGTTGTCTTGGTGTAGACCGCGCTGCACCATGGTGTTGATCCGGTCTACTTCAGCCTGCGCTGCCTGGAGTGCCTGCTCTCCTCGGCGGGTTTGGACGCGACTGGCGGTGGCAAT
>CASBQH010000261.1 GCA_949127695.1 Synechococcales cyanobacterium PMM_0073 | reverse complement strand
CGACACTCATCTCCATCATGATTCTCATTCCAGGTCTAGAAGGATAGGCCGGAGGTTGAAGGGGTTTCTTATCCTCCTGCCTCTAGAATAACTGGGGTGCTATCTTTTTGCAAGCCCCTTACTCTTCTCTTGCTAGTTGACTTCGCTCCAATCGCTTACGCCGATTCCTTATGTGAATATGAGGGTAATTCATATTCAGAAGGAACTGTGCTTGGCCTTTTCATCTGCACAGAACATGGTTGGGAAAGGAGATAGAGCGATCTCACAAATTACTCTAGTCATGCTGAACGCAAAGGTCGTTGAGGCGCAAATCCTCTCGACCTTTGCTTTTTTGTGGCTTTGGCTATGGATCAAACAGCAGCAGGTAAGCAGCATCGGGCGTGAGGCGACGCAGAATCTTCAGGTGTTCTTCAGCCTCGCTGCGGCGACGAAAGCGGTTCACCACGAGGCGCTACATCTGCGGGAGTTGGCGGATAATGCACCAGGGATGCAGGCGCTGATAGTAAGCGGAGGGCGGCTCGCCGGTTAGCTGAGCAGCAAAGTCTGCAACCGTTGGGGGCGGCTGGGCTGGTATCATACTATTGACTCCTGAGTTTTCGGGAATTGGCCAATCGCCCTTCAGTTTTCCAGGCAGGAGGGCGATTGGTTTTGAGCACACAATCATTAAAGGGCTAATGCTAGTCCTTTGTCAACATGGGCTTGGTGAGATTGCGGATTAAAGAATTCGCAGAAGAACGAAACTGGACGTTGCGAGAGGTCTCTGAACGCTCAGGGGTGAATTACAGCACGCTCAAAACCTATGCCCGCTCGCCCGGAATGGCCACCGTTGATGCGAGCGCACTGCTGAAGCTAGCGCGGGTGTTTGATGTGCTGGTGGAAGATTTAATTGAGGAGTTGGAAGAATCTTAAAATAGGCTGCAAGTGTTCAAAAAGTGGATATTACTTGCTTCCAGGTTGAAGTCACTATTGCTGATCCGGTAATGGCGGCAACAGGAGTTCTAGCTGAGTCAGCAACGAAGCCAGCTCTGAATGGATAATCGCCCACAAGACATCTTGATCGACCTGATCATATCGGTGAATCACAATATTGCCTAGACCCACAATTCTCTGCCAGTCAACTGCTGGATGAGCTTGCCCAACTCCCGATGACTCCACTGGCTAATCGGTCGGTTGTATGCACTGGGGGGATCGCAGGCCAGCTTAAACAGGTGTAAAACTTGCTCTAATTCAAAGGTCGCAGATGCCCCGCTGCGTTCTTTGTCCTTCAGGCGCTCAAGCAGCTCAACATCCTGCTCGCCCACCGTCAACCAGCGTTCTCGCCAGGTTCTTGCCATATCTCGACTAATCCCCAGTTCCCGCGCAATTTCTCGATGGTTACGTCCTTGGTCAGCCAGTAGAATGATCCAAGCTCGCAAGGCAATTTGTTGAGGGGTACTGTGGCGGCTGACCAGTTGTTGCAGTGCTTGACGCTCGTGCGCTTCTAACTGAAGTGGTTTAGGGGCAGATTTAGGCAAGGTTCGACTCGTTGAGCTGCAAACCGAGCTAGAGTCGCTATTGGCGGCTGATGGGCGGCATGATTTTGACTTAGGCTCAAAGGGTAGAGAAGCTTTAAACGAGAAAAGGGCGCATAGACTGCGCCCTCCGTTCACCACCCAAACTTATATGTCGCAACTCTATGTCGCAACGATGCTGTGCTAGGCCAGCGTTTCCGGGCAATAGCCCAAGCCCTGCACAAACTGCCGACGAAACTCTTCGATCTCGGTGCGGTCGGGCGTGCCGTGAGAGACCACCGCCACCTGATAGCGCCGCATCACTTCTACGGGCGACTGGCCAGTTTCTAAGCCCCAGAGCGCCATCTGCACCCGGATTTCCGGCTCATAAGGGATACCCAGCTCATTCAAGAAGGCTCTGAAGTCGCCGTTTTCTTGAGCATCTAGCGTCCGTGAGAACTTCACTTTGACCACCCAGCCGTCAATTTGATGGATCACCGTAATGAAGCGAATCGGTAGCCAGGGCATCGCGTGGAAGTGCTCAACAATCCTCAGCGTTAGACTGGCATTCGCGAGGTAATACAGGTACTCCATAGAGATTCAGTCCCGGCAATTACTTACCCTTTCATCTTCTCCAAATTCTCGTTATGCTACTAGGGGAGATGCCCCCGCTCTAGTATGGGGAACATCACCCAATTTTAAATGCACTCATTCAGCTTCGCGCTTTAATCCCGTCCTAATGAATAGCCTTGACGCCCTCTCAGCCCAGATCTCTGCTGATCCTGACCTGCTGCTCGAAAACTACGATTACGATCTGCCCGCAGCCCAAATTGCCCAAAACCCTGTCGTCCCCAGAGATAGCTCGCGGCTGCTGGTTGTAGCAGCCAACTCGCACCAGCATCGGCAGTTTTGCGACCTCGACCAGCTGTTGCAGCCCGGAGATCTGCTGGTACTCAACAACACTCGCGTCATGCCGGCTCGCCTCTATGGCCGCAAGACAAACGGGACGCCCATCGAAATTTTGCTGATAGAGGAGCAAATCCCCAACTGGTGGATGGCTCTAGTCAAGCCAGGAAAACGGCTCAAACCTGGAGCTAGACTGGAGTTTGGCGAAGATGAGACTGGTCAACCCCTGCTTTCAGCAATGGTGATGTCGGTAGATGACTCGACGGGCGGACGGTTGATTCAGTTTATGCCGCCAGAAGGCGAGTCGGTGCTGTCGCTAATGTCGCGCTTGGGCGAGCTGCCGCTGCCGCCCTACATCACCGAGTCGCAGGCTGAGCCAGAGCAATATCAAACCGTCTATGCCGAGCATTCAGGTTCGGCAGCTGCCCCCACCGCAGGGCTACATTTCACACCAGAGCTGCTGGAGCGACTGAAGCAAAAAGGAGTTGAGCAAGCCTTCGTGACGCTGCATGTGGGCGTGGGCACCTTTCGCCCCGTCGAGGCCGAAAATATTCTCGAACATCAGATGCATGGCGAATGGGTCGAAGTTTCGCCGGAAACCGTCGCCAAAATTGCGGCCACCAAAGCGCAGGGCGGGCGCGTGTTTGCGGTCGGCACAACCTCCGTGCGGTCGCTCGAAGGCGCAGCCCAGCTCGGCGAACTTCGCCCCTACTGCGGCAAAACCATGCTGTATATCTATCCCGGCTATCAGTGGCAGGTGGTCGATGGGCTAATCACCAATTTCCATCTGCCGAAGTCTAGCCTGCTGATGCTGGTTAGCGCTTTAATCGGACGCGAGCGCCTGCTGGAGCTGTATCAAACGGCCATTGAGCAGCAGTATCGCTTCTATTCATTTGGCGACGCAATGCTGATATTGCCGGAAGCTTGATTGGCATCGTGGCAAAGATATATTTAGCTCTGTAGCCAGCTCTGTAGCCAGCTCTGTAGCCAGAGGAGCTGTGGCTACAGAGCGGTAAATTAGCTGGGATTTCGCACTCTGGTTTCAATTTCTTCTAGCGTGGTCAGCACCAAGCGCTTAGCCTCTAGCCGCCAGCCCCATTTCTGGACGCCAATGGCGATCGCTGCGCCCGAGACCGTTGCCAGCAGATCAAGCGGCTGCATAAACGAAATTCCGAGCAGCAGCCCCAGACCGGCAATTCCCCAGAACGGCAGCGCCACCGTCTGGCGCTGAGTTTCAATCATCTGGGCAATGCCGCCTGTGGGCAGCTCGGCCTCTAGCTGTGCCTTCACCTGACGCTGCTCGGCGGCAGACACCGAGAGGCCAATTTTTTGGCGCAGCTTTTCAATTTTGCGAGCGTCTGTGCTGTATTGCGTCAGCTCATCTTCTGCCATCAGAACCAGCCGTTCATATTGTCCCAAAGCTCTACCTCTTGCAACTTGCGCTATTCCTAGCATATAGCCCTAAGATCAACCCGAAACCTCTGACTGATTGATTTTCTATGAGCCAATTTCCGTCCTCTGACTCCGCCCATCGGTTTCCCTGGCTCTATGCCTGCTGGAAATTTGCCCGCCCGCATACGGTAATTGGCACTAGCCTCAGCGCCTTGGGCTTAGCAGTAATGGCGCTGGCGCAAAGCTCAGATCCGCTGCCGCTGCCGCTGCCCCTGCTTAGAGCGCTGTTCGCCAGCCTTTTGGCCTGTCTCTGCGGCAACATCTATATTGTTGGACTCAATCAGCTAGAAGATGTAGAAATTGACCGGGTGAATAAGCCGCATCTGCCGCTGGCCTCCGGCGAATTTACCAGGCGGCAGGGGCAGCGGATTGTGCTGGCGACCGGACTGCTGGCGCTGGGGCTGTCGGCTTGGCAGGGCTGGTTTTTGATGGCTACTGTTTGGACGAGCCTGCTGATTGGCACGGCCTACTCGCTGCCGCCGATCCGGCTGAAGCGATTTCCGGTCTGGGCGGCGCTCTGCATTTTTTCGGTGCGCGGGGCAATTGTGAATTTGGGGCTGTTTTTGCATTTCAACCAAAGCTTGGGCAACCCGCCGCAGCTGCCGCCTGCGGTTTGGGTTTTGACGCTGTTTGTGCTGGTTTTCACGGTGGCCATCGCCATTTTTAAAGATATTCCTGACCTGGAGGGCGATCGGCGCTATCAGATCAGCACTTTTACCATTCGGCTGGGAGCCAAGCGCGTGTTCAGGCTGGCCTTGGCGCTGCTGACGCTTTGCTATTTGGGAATGCTGGCTGCCGCATTCTGGCTGCCGGGGGTGAATTCACTGCTGCTGGGCATGAGTCATCTGCTGCTGCTGGGGCTACTCTGGTGGCGCAGTACTCAGGTCGATCTAAGCTCTAAGCCGGAAGTCGCGCGGTTTTATCAGTTTATTTGGAAGCTGTTTTTTTTAGAATATCTGCTGTTTCCGGTGATCTGCCTGCTCTCCTAGCGATGCGGCAACTAGGCCGCATCAGGCCGCATCAGGCCGCATCAGGCAGCGGCAGGCAGACCGTCACCGTCGTCCCCTGCCCGGGCTGACTGACTAGCTCAATCTCACCGCCACAGATCTCCAGGCATTTTTTCACCACCGCCAGCCCTAGCCCAGTGCCTTTGATCTGCCCCACATTGCTGGAGCGATAGAAGGTTTTGAACAGATGCTGCTGATGCTCTAGCGGAATCCCAATCCCTTGATCGATAATTTCAAATCTGGCGGTGCGTTGACTACAGTTCACATTAAAAATCACCTGACTCTGCTCTGATGAATACTTGATCGCATTAGAGAGCAGATTGATCAAGATGCGATGCAGCAGCGTTGGGTCAATCTCAACTTGAGCGCAGCCGGTATGGCTCAGCTGAATCCTGCGGCCATTGCTGAGCTGTAGCGTTTCGCAAAGATCTTGGCCAAATTGTTGCAGGTCAGTCAGCACAGGCTGATGCAGCGTTTTGCCTGCTTCAATGCTGCCAATAATTAAGACTTCATCCAGCAAATAGATCAAATGTTCAATTGCGGCATCAATTTTGCCAAAATAGCGCTGGCTCAGCCCTGGTTCTAGCGCTGCACCGCCATGCTTCAGCAGATCGGCAAAGCCCTGGATGCTGGTTAAAGGCGTCCGAAAATCATGCGAAATCATCGAGACAAATTCAGACCTGAGCCGATTCAGCTCCTGCTCTTGCTCTAATGCCCGCAGCGCCTCGGCTTTGGCCTGCTGGAGCTGATGCTGCATGCGCCGCAGCGTCAAATGATTTTCAATCCGCGCCAGCACTTCTTCAACCTGAAACGGCTTGGTAATATAGTCCACGCCACCCACCTGAAACGCCCGCACCTTGTCGAGCGGTTCGCCCAGTGCGCTCAAAAAAATCACCGGAATGTCACAGGTTTGCGGATCTGCCTTCAGCTGCTGGCAGACTTCATAGCCGTTCATTTGCGGCATATTAATATCTAGCAGAATCAAATCGAGTGCTGCTGTCTGCGTCGCCATCAGGGCAACCGAGCCGCTGATCGCACTTCGCACCTGGTAGCCCTGTTTGATCAACATTGAAGAGAGCAGCCGCAGGTTATTGGGCTTGTCATCCACAATCAGCAGACTGCCCTTGCTGTCAGATTTGGACTTGAGTTCAGGTGGAAGAGAGCTATTCATCAAGGCTAAGGAAGTTGAGGTTGGGCAATGCCTATTTGCAGTGTACTCCGAGAGGTTAAGCCGCCGAGTCTGTCGCCAGCATCTGCACGAAAATTTCAAATTTGAGCCGTATTCTCCATCAGAATTCTCTACCGGAACAGCCTGTGGCCAGAGGCTCGGCCAATTACGGCCAGCGCAGCGCTATGTCTAAATGGAGGAATTTTTTTTCTTTGGCAGAAGTAATCCTGATCGCCCAGTCACGCCTTCTAGAATAGTCAGAGTCGGCGGAATGCTGCTATCGTGGCTGTTCTACGCCATACAGATGGATGCAGAGGGTCTATGGCTTTTTCTTCGATTACTCGCGCAATTGGCCGCTCGCCGCTGACTCAAGAGCTGATTGCCAAGCTCACCCAGCAAAAGCTGCTGAAGCTAAACGGCGTGGCGCGACTGCCCAAAGGCTTGGTGGCCTCGGCGCTGGCGCAAACCCAACAGCGCAGCCTGCTGATTGTCACGGCCACGCTAGAAGAAGCCGGACGCTGGGCAGTGCAGCTAGAGGCAATGGGCTGGCCGCTCATGCATTTCTACCCTACCTCAGAAGCCTCACCCTACGAGCCGTTTGACCCCGAATCGGAAATGACCTGGGGGCAAATGCAGGTGCTGGCTGATTTGATTAAGGGCGGTGACATTAAGGACAATGACAAGCCCTGCGCCATTGTCACCACCGAACGTGCCTTGCAGCCGCATCTGCCGCCGCCAGACGCCTTTCGCCCGTTTTGCGTCACCCTGTCGCGTGGCATGGAGCTGAATCTGGAGGCGCTGAGTCAGCAGTTGGCTAATCTGGGCTATGAGCGCGTGCCGCTGGTGGAGACCGAAGGCCAGTGGAGTCGGCGCGGCGATATTATTGATGTCTTTCCGGTCGCCTCTGAGCTGCCGGTGCGCCTAGAGCTGTTTGGCGACGAGCTGGATCATCTGCGCGAATTTGATCCCGCCACTCAGCGCTCGCTCGACAACACCGAGCGGCTGGTGCTGACCGCCACGAATTTTAGCCCGATGATTCTCCAGGGCTTGAAAGATGCGGGTCAGGTGAAAGCGGGTATTCTCTCGGCTGAAGAAGCTGAGCAGATGGAATCCGGCCAAATGCCGGAGGGAATGCGGCGGTTTTTGGGGCTGGCCTTTGAGCATCCGGCCTCGCTGCTCGACT
>CASBQH010000260.1 GCA_949127695.1 Synechococcales cyanobacterium PMM_0073 | reverse complement strand
TCCCTAGCGGCTGATTTCACGCTGATTTTTACCATGCCTCCAAACTATCGCCGCTGCGTCAGCTGCCGGCAGCTGAACCATCGCTCAAACTTTTGGCGCATTGTCCGAGTCTTTCCATCCCAGCAGCTACAATTAGATCAAGGAATGGGTCGCTCAGTTTATCTCTGCCCAGAGGCAAATTGTCTGAAGCTCGCTCAAAAAAAAGATCGACTGGGTCGCGCTCTGAAGCTAGCTGTGCCCGATTCGGTTTACCAAGCGCTCTGGCTGCGATTAGCTGATTCGGCAAGTCCAAACGATCCGTCAGGCTAGTCTGACAAGCCGGGACATTGCTTGGCTAAGGCTTAGCTAAAGCTCGGCCAAAGCTCGGCAAGAATGCAATGAAAGCGGTAAGATTGGCTGGGAGAGGGCGCGGCACGACATAGCAGGATTTGAGTTAGAGCTGCGGCGAGCGGTCGTTCTGATTCACTCGGAATTCGTGCAGGCCAACATGGGCATCCGTAGAGAAGCTCGATTTCAGTCAGGCCACCGCTGTAGACTAACTGATCTAAGTGGAGGCAGCTTTTATCTCCGATGGCTCATTTACAATGACGAAAAGTTCAAAGAAAGTTCAAAGTCAGTTACTTTAGTGCAGGTGTAAATGTAGTTTCAAAAAAACAGCAGGTCAATATGTAATAACCAATTGGGACTCTGAGAGGACAGTGGATGAACAACGGAAAAGTGAGAATATACGAATTGTCAAAGGAACTGAATTTGGACAACAGAGAGATTTTGGCAGTCTGCGACCAGCTAGATATTTCGGTCAAGAGCCACAGCAGCACCATCACCGAGGCTGAGGCGACCAGAATTCGCGGCGCTGCCGAAAAGCGAGTGGGCAACACTGCCGTTAAGCCAGTGCCGCCCCGCGCCACCTCTGTCTCCAAGCCCGTGAGTGCTGCAAAACCTGCGAACGCGCAGCCTGTGAAAAAGCAGCAAATCCTTGAGATTCGTAAAAACCGTCCTCTAACTGAGCCTCCCAAGCGACCAAACAGTGAGCCAGTCGCTCTATCGGCGGCTCCAGCCCAGCCCGCCGCGCTGTCGATGGGCGAATCGTCCATGACTCCAGCTTTGCGTCAGCCGCCTCGCACTGACGCCCTGCCACTCGTTGAGCCAGCGGAGCCAAATACCGATCGCAGCCGCAGTGAGATTGCTCCAGCGGCTAGTGCTGATCAGACTTCAGAAGCGGCAACTGACCTAGCGCTCGGTAGCTCTAACGGAGCCGGATCGCAATTGGAGTCGCCGCTGGCTCAGTCAGTTGTCCCATCACAGGCTTTACATCAGCCGTCAGAGCCTGAGGATGCAGCCCTGACAGCTCCCCCAGCTCGGCCAACGGCTGCACCTGCCTACAGCTATGACCCGCCTAGCAGTACAGTCGGTCGGCCAATCTTAAAACGCGCTAGAGCAGACTCTGCTGCGCCTGCTGGAGAATCTGCCAGAGCAACCAGAGATCCAGCCGAAGCGCCAGTCAGCCGCCAAGCGCCACGCCGCGCTGTACCGGGTGAACCTGCTGCACTGAAGCAAAAGCCCGTGATCGAGCTGCGGCACAAGCCCGTTCGGCCCGCTGGAGGTGCCGCTGCTGAACCGGGAATGCGCGGGCCAACCCGTCCGGGTGCGCCCGGTGCGGCAGGTGCTGAAATCGACTTACTGCGGCCTACTTCAATTCGCGCCCCCAAGCGAGCCAAAACTCGACAGCAGGAGGAAGAAGAGGAAGAAGCAGCTCAAAAGGCTGCTGCGGGCAAGGTCGGCACCAAAACGAAGCGCCGCACCCAGCTGACTCAGGAAGAAGAAAATATCAACATCACCACGCTAGACGAGGTGCTGGATGATGACGATGACCAAACCAGCGAAGTTACACCGATGCAGGTGAGCCTGTCGTTGGCGCGTCCGCCCAAGCCCAAAGGTCGGCCTGGTCAGGCTAAGCCTGCGGCTGCGACCCCAATGCCTCAGCGATCGCGCCGCTCTACTTCTGAATCTCGGAACGCCCGTCGCGACCGCCGCCAGGAAGAGGTGCGGCAGCGGCCTGAGCAGATTCTGCTGCGAGGCAGTATTTCAGTTCATGAGCTAGCTGACGAACTGGTGGCACCTGAAACCGAGCTGATTCGGATTCTGTTCATGAAGGGAATCGCTGCCAATATCAACCAGATCCTAGACCTGCCGACGGCCACAATGGTGGCCGAAGAGTACGACGTGAAGGTGGAAATGGCAGAGGTCGAAGCGGAAGCCCGCAAAGTCACCGAAATGCTGGATGCTCAGGATCTTGACAGCCTCCAGCGGCGTCCGCCCGTGGTGACGATTATGGGTCACGTTGACCATGGCAAAACCACTCTGCTCGACTCAATTCGCAAGACCAAAGTGGCTCAAGGCGAAGCCGGAGGCATTACTCAACGTATTGGTGCCTATCATGTGGATGTGCAGCATGAAGGCAAAGATCAGAAAATTGTCTTCCTAGATACCCCTGGTCACGAGGCTTTCACGGCCATGCGTGCGCGTGGAGCCCGCGTTACCGATATTGCAGTGCTGGTGGTGGCGGCAGATGACGGCGTGCGGCCTCAAACCGTTGAGGCAATTAGCCATGCCAAGGCGGCTGGTGTGCCGATTGTGGTCGCCATTAACAAGGTCGATAAAGAAGAGGCGCAGCCCGACCGGGTGAAGCAAGAGCTGACCGAATATGGTCTCGTGGCTGAAGAATGGGGTGGCGACACTATTATGGTGCCGGTGAGCGCGATTAAAGGCGAAAACCTAGACTCGCTGCTGGAAATGCTGCTGCTAGTTTCTGAGGTCGAAGATCTCTATGCCAATCCTGATCGCCCTGCCAAAGGCACGGTGATTGAAGCAAACCTCGACAAAGCCAAAGGCCCAGTGGCCTCGCTGATTGTCCAAAACGGCACGCTGAAAGTGGGAGATGTGCTGGTGGCTGGCTCAGCCTTTGGTAAGGTGCGAGCCATGGTCGATGACCGAGGCAATCGCGTTACGGCAGCTGGCCCTTCATTTGCGGTCGAGGTGCTGGGCTTGAGCGATGTGCCCGCTGCCGGAGATGAATTTGAAGTCTATCTCGACGAAAAAGAAGGTCGCTCGGTGGCTTCTAACCGGGGCGATCAGCAGCGGCAGTCGCGCTTACAGCAGGCTCTGGCCTCGCGGCGAGTCAGCCTCAACACGCTCTCGGCTCAGGCGCAAGAAGGCGAGCTGAAAGAGCTGAACCTGATCATCAAGTCCGATGTGCAGGGTTCTTTGGAGGCAATCATGGGCTCGTTACAGCAGCTGCCCCAAAAAGAAGTGCAGGTGCGCGTCTTGCTGGCTGCTCCCGGCGAGATCACCGAAACAGACGTGGATTTGGCTGCCGCCAGCAGCGCTGTGATTGTCGGCTTTAACACCACGCTGGCTAGCGGGGCGCGGCAAGCTGCTGACGCAGAAGGCGTGGACGTGCGTGACTACACGATCATCTATAAGCTCTTGGAGGATATCCAGGGCGCAATGGAAGGTCTGCTTGAGCCTGAAATGGTTGAGGAATCCCTGGGGCAGGTCGAGGTACGTGCGGTTTTCCCGGTGGGTCGGGGCGCAATTGCGGGCTGCTATGTCTTGTCCGGTAAGGTGATTCGTAACAGCCGAATTCGGGTTAAGCGCGGCAGCAGCATCGTGCATGAAGGCAACCTCGATTCGCTGATGCGGATGAAAGACAAAGTCGCAGAAGTTAACGCTGGCTATGAGTGCGGTATTGGCGTCGATAGCTTCAAAGACTGGGGGATTGGCGATCAGATCGAAGTCTATAAGCTAGTCTCGAAGCGGCGGACGCTCTCGGCTTAAGCCCCTTTGAATGTGAGCATACGAGCGGCATGTGAGCTAATTGAAGCAACAGCGCAGCTATTGGTAGCTTTACAGGCTGCTCCGAGCAACAAACCAACGCTCTGTATCCTGTAGAGCTACCTGAATTTATAGGAGCTAAAATGAGAGTGGCGCTGCTGCCTGATTACACTGCACCTAAGCTGCAATCAATGGCATAAAAATGGCATAAGAGTGGCATAGAAATGAACAGACGATTGTTTTTAGAAGCTGGCACGGTAATTTTAGGCACCGCTGCATTCTCAGACTTTCTCCAAGGATCTTTAGACAATATGGCAGTTTCCAACGAAAATTTTGAAGTCACCAAGACTGATCAAGAATGGCGGGGAATTCTAACATCCGAGCAGTTTCAGGTGCTCCGCAAGCATGGCACCGAGCGCGCTGGCACTAGCCCGCTCGACAAAAACTATGAGACAGGCGTTTATAGCTGCGCGGCCTGCGGAACCCCCTTGTTTACTTCCGAGACCAAGTTTGATAGCCGCACGGGCTGGCCGAGCTTCTATCGCCCGATTGAAGGCGCGGTCGCCTATACCGTAGATCGCACGCTGTTTATGACCCGCACCGAGGTACATTGCAGCCGCTGCGGCGGACATTTGGGGCATGTGTTTGACGATGGCCCTGCCCCCACCGGCAAGCGCTACTGTATGAACGGCGTCTCGATGGAATTTGCCGCAGGCGAGACATCACCTCAGGCTTAGTCGAACGGCATCCATTCTAATGTCCCGCTTTGGCCTCACCCAGCTTGCGAAGCGTCAGCTTTTCCCGCACGGTGGGCAGCGAGAACCGAAAGGTGCTGCCGCGATCGAGCTGACTGGACACTTCAATGCTGCCACCATGCAGCTCGACCAACCTGCGGCAAATCGCCAAGCCCACGCCCGTTCCGCCTGAATGTCGGTCGCGCGAGCGATCGGCTCGCCAAAATCGCTCAAACACATGCGGCAGGTCAGCTTCAGCAATTCCATGTCCAGTGTCAACCACGGCTATCCAGAGCTTATCGTTCTCTGAATAGACTTCGACCAAGACTGAACCTGCGGTTGTGTAGCGCAGCGCATTGCTAATCAAATTGACCAAAATTTGCTCAACTCGCTCTGGATCGGCCAGCACGCGGGGGGTTTCAGCAGGGCAGTCTAGCAGCATTTGGGGACTGTTTTCAATCAGCTGATCGGCAAAGCGGTTGACGATGGAAGCCAGCAGCGGCTGAAGCTCCAGCGGTCGGGAGTCAATCGGCAGATAGCCTGCTTCCATTTTGGACAGCTCTTGCAGATCATTGACGAGGCGCTGCATCCGGGTGGTTTCGCGAGCCAGCCGTTCGTAGATGTCAGAACTGGGATCGATGGTGCCGTCGGCTAGACCTTCTAGATAGCCTTTGAGCACGGTGAGCGGCGTCCGCAGCTCGTGGGTTAAGTCGCCCACCAGTTCACGGCGGCGCTGTTCGACGCCTTCAAGCGTTGCGGCCATTTGGTTGAAGCTGCTAGCCAGCTGATCGACTTCGGGAATTTCGTTGGCGGGCAGCCGCTCTTGCAAGTTGCCCGCAGCAAATTTGCGGGTGATTTCTTCCATCTGGATCAGCGGCTGCACAATCCGCTGCGAAATCAGATAGCTGAGTCCGCCCGCCGTCACGGCTCCAATGGCCACTGACCAAAATGCGCCTTTGCTCCAGGCATCATCAAAGCTGCGGATCAGCTGAGTTCGGCCTTGGCGTACACTCAGGCCATCTACTTCAATTTGGCGCAGATAAAAGATGAAAAAGCGGGGCGAGGAGATTTTGCCAATCGCCAGCAGCGTCAGCAGACCCACCACCATCACCACCACATGCGAGAAAAATAAGCGCGAACGCAGGCTGACTTTGGGTTTTTCCATCGGTTGTGATTCAGACTGGTCGTGCAAGCGAGTCTTAGGCTGGCGAAACCTGAAAACTGAGGCTAACCTCTGCCAGAATTTGAGCTTGAAGCGCTGCTCTCACCTCAGATGGACTCACGCCGGGAGGCAGATCAAGCAGGCTTTTGAGGGCATAAAGGCTGAATGAATAGCTGGAGTTCTGAGCGGCGCTGCGGCAGGGGCTGCGATAGCCATATTCGCCAAAATCGTTCTTGGCTTGCAGCCCCCCTTGAGTCAAAAATGGCTGATTCGGCAATCCGGCGGGCAGCTGACGCAGACTGGCTGGCAAATCATAGACGAGCCAATGCAGTTTGGCAGGACTAGCTTCAGATTCTAGCAGCAGCAGCCAGCTTTGCGTACCGGCAGGCGGCGCATTCCAGCTGAGCGCAGGGGATTGATTGGCTGGGTCACAGGTGAACTGGGGCGGCATTGATGCAGCTTGCAGGCTAGGGCTAGTCAGCATCAGCGGCTTCGCATTGGATGAAGCTACAGGTGATTTAGCCTCATTATCGACCCATTTGCCGCGATTGCAAGCCGCCAGCCAGCTGACTACCAGCATCAAACTCCCGTAAAGCCAGCGGCGGCGCGTCATGCGAGTCAGCATCGGGGTCGGCATCAGACGGGCAAATTAGCTCTGGGGTTACTTTCAAACTGGCGCAGCTTTTCGTATAGCTCGCGTTCGGTGGGGGTTAGCTCTTTGGGCGTGACGATCTGAATTTCGACAATCTGGTCGCCGCGCTCCGCCTCAATTGGATAGCCCTTGCCGCCTAGCCGCAGCTTCTGGCCTGAGCGGACGCTGGGCGGAATCATCATTTTAACTAAGCCATCCAGCGTCGGCACTTCAATCGGCCCTCCCAGCACGGCTTCAGCTGGCGTGATCGGCAGCTGACAGTAGATGTCGTTGCCATCAATTTGAAAAAACGGATGCACTGACACCGTAATGTTCAAAAACAAATCGCCGCCTGCTACGCCCTGCCCCCGCAGCCGAATTCGCTGACCGCTGACCATTCCCGGCGGCATATTTACCTCCAGAGATCGACCATCTTCTAGCCGAATCCGCTCTCTGCCGCCGGTGTAGGCGCGCTCTAATGGCACGGTCAGGTTGGCTTCGGCGTTGCGGGCGCTGTCGCGGTCACGCACGGTGTAGCTGGTTTTAGTTTTGCCGGGGCGATAGGGATCGCGGTAGCTGTCGTCGGGCTGATCGGGGCGGCTTAACAGCTCATCGACAAACGAGTTGAAGTCGCGGAACTGGCTAAAGTCGATCTCTTCTTTAACGGCGGCTTCGCGATTGCCGCGCCCTGCCCAGTTTTTCGCCCAGGAGGCGGCTGCCCCTTGAAAGCCGCTTTGCTTCCAGAACTGGCTGTATTGGTCATATTGGGCGCGCTTGCTTTCATCTGAGAGCACTTCGTAGGCTTCACCCAGGTCTTTAAACTTCTCCTCAGAAGCTTTGTCACCTGGATTGAGGTCGGGGTGATATTGGCGAGCCAGACTGCGAAAGGTTTTTTTGATTTCGTCAATTGTCGCCTCTCTAGAAACCCCCAAAATGTCGTAATAGTTCCGAAAGTTTTGCATGGAAGAGCCAAAGAAGTAAAAAGGCGCTGGAAGCAAGAATTATGCTAAAAAATTGGCGGTTGGTTCATAGCTACAGCCATTCGTCATCATCCCCCCATTCGTCATCCAGGCTGTTTGAGCGATCTGGCGGACTGCGGCGCGGCTCTGATCTAGGCTCCGGTCTTGGCTCTGATCTTGGCCGCTCAGAGCCATAGGGGTCGCGGTTCGGAGGAGGAT